>JAJAYV010000226.1 GCA_026786045.1 Frankiaceae bacterium
CCGGCTGTCGACGACGCGCACCTCGATGCCGTCGGCCGCGACCTCCTGAGCCGCCAGCACCGCGGCCTCCCACGTGCCGGACAGCTCGGCCGAAAGATGCACCGACACGACGCAGTCGATGCCGAGCGACCGGTAGGCCGTGGCGAACTCGCCGGGCGTCGGGCGCGAGGTGGACACCTGCAGCCGCCGTTCCGACAGCGCGCTGGCCACGTCCTGCGGCGAGACCTCGAGCCCCTCCCTGCCGGTCCTCGCGCCGAGCACGACGTGCAGCGGCACCTCCGAGACGCCGTACTCATTGGCGACGCCGGGCGGCAGGTAGGCGGTGCTGTCGGTGACCACGGCGACGCCCATGCAGCGCAGGCTAACGAGGGCGGTCGCCGCGCACCCGCCCTGTCAGGCGGGGACGACGTTGACGAGCTTGGGCGCGCGCACGACCACGATTCGCACCTCGCGCCCGTCGAGCGCCTTGACCACGCCGTCGGAGGCGAGCGCCAGCGCGCGCAGCTCGTCCTCAGAGATGCCGGGGGCGACCTCAAGCCGGTCGCGCACCTTGCCCTGCACCTGCACCACGCAGGTCACGGACTCCAGCACGAGCAGCGCGGGATCGGCGTGGGGCCAGGCGGTGTCGTGCACCGACTCGCCCGCCTCGACGTCGTGGCCGAGACGCGACCAGACCTCCTCGGCGGTGTACGGCACGAAGCAGCCCAGCATCACCGCGAGTGCCTCGACGCCGTCGCGCAGCGAGGCGACGCCCGGCTCGGGCAGGTCGGTCGCCTTGCGCAGTGCGTTCGTCAGCTCCATGAGCCGCGCCACGGCGACGTTGAGCCGCTGCGCCTCCACGAGCCGGGTGACCTCGTCGACGCTGCGGGCGACCGCCCTGTCGACGGCCTCGTCGCGACGGTCGGAAGGCGCGAGCTGCGCCACGTCCTCGGCCAGCCGCGCGACGCGGGCGAGGTACTTCACCGACCCGGACGGCGAGACGTCGGCCCAGTCGATGTCGTCCTCGGGCGGACCGGCGAACACCATCGTGAGGCGCACCGCGTCGACGCCGAAGGTCGCGAGCTGGTCGCCCAGGTCGACCATCGACTCTGGCTTGGACTTGCTCATGGCCTGGCCGCCGTTGATGACCTGACCCTGGTTCATCAGCGCGGCGAACGGCTCGACCACGTCGAGCATCCCCATGTCGTGCAGCACCTTGGTGAAGAAGCGCGCGTAGAGCAGGTGCAGGATCGCGTGCTCGACGCCACCGACGTACTGCGCCACCGGCATCCACGCCCGCACGGCCTCGGGGTCGAACGGACCCTCCGTGTAGCCGGGAGAGCAGAACCGCAGGAAGTACCAGGACGAGTCGACGAACGTGTCCATCGTGTCGGTGTCGCGGGTCGCCGCTCCACCGCAGGACGGGCAGGTGGTCGCGACCCAGTCCTCGGCCGCACCGAGCGGCGAGGTGCCGGCAGGTTTCAGGGCCGCGCCGCGCAGGTCGGGCAGCTCGACCGGCAGCTGGTCGTCGGGGACGGCCACCTCGCCGCACGCGTCGCAGTGAACGATCGGGATCGGCGCGCCCCAGAAGCGCTGCCGGGACAGCAGCCAGTCGCGCAGCCGGTAGTTGATCGCGCCCTTGCCGCCGCCGCGCGACTCCAGGTCGGCGACGACCTTCGCGATGGCCTCGTCCTTGGCGAGCCCGTCGTACGGCCCGCTGTTGACCAGGACGCCGTCGCCGGCCGTCGCGACGCCGGTCGCGCCCGGGTCCTCCCCGCCGGTGTCGACGACCACGCGCACGGGCAGCCCGAAGGCGCGGGCGAAGTCGAGGTCGCGCTGGTCGTGGGCGGGCACGGCCATGATGGCGCCGGTGCCGTAGTCGGCCAGCACGTAGTCGGCGGCGTAGACGGGGATCTGCTCCCCCGTCACCGGGTTGAGCGCAGTCACGCCGAGGTCGACGCCGGTCTTCTCCCGGTCGGTGGCCTGACGGTCGATGTCCGACAGCTTGCGCACCTCGTCGCGGTAGGCCTCCAGCGCCGCGCGGCGGTCGGGCGCGCACAGCTCGAGGGCCAGCGGCGCGTCGGCGGCAACCACGAAGAAGGTCGCGCCGTACAGCGTGTCCGGCCGGGTCGTGAAGACGGTGACCGTGGTGTCCCCCACCGTCCCCTCCTCGTCGGTTCGACCGACCGAGAAGTCCACGTGCGCGCCCTGCGACCGGCCGATCCAGTTCTCCTGCATCTTCAGCACCCGCGGCGGCCAGGTGTCGCGCAGCTGCTCCATGTCGTCGAGCAGCCGGTCGGCGTAGTCGGTGACCTTGAAGAACCACTGGGTCAGCTCGCGCTTGGTGACCTGCGTCCCGCAGCGCTCGCAGGCCCCCTGCACGACCTGCTCGTTGGCCAGCACGGTCTGGTCCTTCGGGCACCAGTTGACGGCAGAGGACTTGCGGTAGGCGAGCCCGCGCTCACGGAAGCGCAGGAACAGCCACTGCGTCCAGCGGTAGTACTCCGGGTCGGAGGTGTGCAGCCGCCGGGACCAGTCGAAGGAGATCGCGTAGCGGCGGAACGACGCGGCCTGCGTCTCGATGTTGGCGTAGGTGTAGGTAGCCGGGTGCTCGTCGCGCTTGATGGCGGCGTTCTCGGCGGGCAGCCCGAAGGAGTCCCAGCCGATGGGGTGCATCACGTCGAAGCCGCGCCGCATCCAGTAGCGCGCCAGCACGTCGCACAGCCCGTACGCCTCGGCGTGGCCCATGTGCAGGTCGCCGCTGGGGTACGGGAACATGTCCAGCACGTACTTCTTGGGCGCTCCCTGGTGCCGGCCGGCGCGGTAGAGGTCGAGCCGATCCCACACCGGCAGCCAGCGGTCCTGGACCGCGTGGGGGTCGTACGCCGCGCGCTCGGCAGGGGCCTCGGTCATCTGCTCGACTCTAGTGGCGGCACGCTCGCGCGATCCCGGCCGTTGACCGCCCGTACCCTTGGGCGACGGCAGGAGGACGCGTGACGGACACGACGACGGGCTCGGCGGAGGGCTCGACCAGGGTCCGCCCGCTGTCCCCGTGGCAGTCCATCTCACCCGAGGCCAAGGCCCGCCGTCGCCGCTGGTTCCTCGGCGTGGCCGTGCTGTTCGTGGTCGTCTCGATCCCGTTCGGCTTCCCGACCGGTCGCGACGTCATCACCGCCTGGGTGCTGCTCCTGCTCCTCGCGGCCTGCGGCGGCGAGTGGCGCACCTGGTGGCGGTCGGTGGTTCACGACTGGCTGCCGCTCATCGGCGTGCTGTTCCTCTACGACCTGCTGCGCGGCGCCGCCGACGAGGTCGGCGCCCGCTTCTTCGACCTGCCCGAGCTGATCCGCGACGAGGCGGGCACCCGCACCGACTTCGCGCACGTCCTGCCCCAGCTGCGCGCGGACGAGGTCTTGTTCGGGTGGTTCACGGGCGGCCAGGTGCCGACCGTCTGGCTGCAGGACAAGCTCTACGTCGCGGGCGACGTGCAGTGGTACGACGCGGTCATTGTGCCGGTCTACATGTCGCACTTCCTCGTCCCGATGGCGCTGGCCGTGGCGCTGTGGACCACCCGCTACGACCTGTTCCGCCGCTACGTCTGGACGCTGGTCGTCATGACCCTCCTGACGCTGGCGACCTATGCCGCCTTCCCCGCCGCGCCGCCGTGGATGGCCGGGCTGAACGGCTATCTCCCCGAGGTCGCGCGCGTCACCAGCGAGACCCTGCAGGCCACCGGGGTCGGCACCATCCGCTCCGCTGTCGCCCGGGGAGAGGCCTACGCCAACGCGGTCGCGGCGATCCCGTCGCTGCACTCCGGCGTGCCGGCGATGGTGCTGCTGTTCACCTGGCAGCTGGTCCGTCCCGTGACCCGGGTCCTGCTCGTCCTCTACATCCTCGCGATGACCTTCACGCTCACCTACGGCGGCGAGCATTACATCGTGGACGCGTTCTTCGGCTGGGCCTACGCCGCCGCGGCCGTCTACGGCGTCGCGTGGGTCTTCCGGCGCCGCGGGGTCTCCCCCGCCGCCGACAACGCGATGGTCGTCGAGGAGCTGGTGCACGGTCCGGAGGACGCGGTCGCTCCGGTCAGTCGTCGCGCCGGACGCTGAGCTCGAAGCCCTGGGCACGCAACCGGTCTGCCAGCGCCGAGCCCATCGCCGTGGCGGGGGTCAGCACGCCCGCCCGGTCCGGCAGCCGGTCGCGGTCGAGCGCGAGGCACAGCGCGCTCTCGCCCTGCATCACCGCTGTGGCGGCGTAGCCGGGGTCGCCCTTGGCCGCGACCGTGCTCGTGAAGCGCGCGCCGGTCGAGGTCCGCGCGACGACCTCGACGCGGAAGTGCCCGCTGTCACGAGCTTTCTGGCTCGGTCCCTCCCCCGGCGCCGGAAGGAAGCGGTCCAGCAGCTTGCGGGTCGGGGCGAAGGCCATGCCGGCCATGCCGACCCCGAGGCCGACGGCGACGCCGCCCGCGAGCAGCGGCGCGAGGGGGCTGCGCCCCACGCCCATGACCTCGCGGTAGCGGAAGCGGCGGCCGTACGCCCAGCCGGTCAGGGCGTTGCTGCGCCGGACGATGCGGGTGTTGAACGGTCCCATGACGAACGGCGCGGTCCACCGGCCGAGGTCGGGGTCGAGAGTGGCCGTGAGGCGGTCCCGCTCGTCACCGAGGTCGGGCTCGGCCGGGCGGTCCGGGCTGAGGGAGTACGGGTCGTCGACGACCTTCCCGAGCGCCGGGTCGGCCCCAGCGGCCTCCATCTGCGCACGCATCGAGTCGATCGTGCCGCCGCTGACGCCGCCCTTGGCCGACACCATGTGCAGGACGGTGTCCTGCAGCTCCCCTGCGCCCGCCTCCTCCGCGGCCTCGGCGCACAGCAGTACGCCGAGGTCCGAGGGGATGGAGTCAAAGCCGCACGAGTGCACGATCCGCGCCCCGGACGCGACTGCCGCGTCGTGGAAGCGGTCGATGCTCTGCCGCACGAAGAGCACCTCGCCGGTGAGGTCGACGTAGTCGGTGCCCGCGGTCGCGCAGGCTTCGACGAGCGGCAAGCCGTATCGCTGGTACGGGCCGACGGTCGTGGCGACGACGCGGGTGCGTCGGGCGAGGTCGGCGAGCGTCGCGGGCTGCCCCACGTCGGCGACCAGCAGCGGCCAGTCGGCCGCCCGTTCCGGCAGCCCCGCCCGCGCCTGCTCGAGCCGCTCCTGGGAGCGCCCGGCCAGCCCGATGCGCACCCCGTCTGGCGCGGCCGCCGCCAGGTGGGCGGCCAGCAGCCGCCCCACGAAGCCGGTGGCGCCGAAGACGACGACGTCGAGGTCCCTGGTGTCGGTCATCCCCGGACAGTACGACCCTGACCGGTGCCGGCGCCCCGCACGACCACGTCGCGCAGCAGCACCTCGGTCGCTGCAGTCACGGCATCGACGGCCGCGTCGAACGCTGCCGCGTTGTGCGGCGCCGGCGCGCGCATCCCAACGACCTTGCGGATGTACTGCAGGGCGGCGGCACGGACGTCGTCCGGGCTGACGTCGTCCGTGAACGGCGGGCGGAGGGTCTTGATGCTGCGGCACATGCGGCGAACGTAGGACCGGTCGCAGGACGTGACAACGCCGCAACGCCCCGGAAACCTGCCGCCGTCAGGCTCCGCAGCACCGACGACGGAGGTGCGGCATGCAGGACGCCCGGGCGCACGTGCTCTGCCAGATCGACCCCGGTCGCGCCCGGGAGGCGACCGACTACCTGACCGCTCTGCCGGGCGTGACGGACGCCGTCATGACCACCGGCGCGTACGACGTCATCGCCACGGTCACGGCGTCCACCGAGGAGGCCCTGCGCGGTGCGCTGGCCCTCGCCCGGCGGACGCCCGGGCTGTGCGCCCTGCGGACGTGCAGGACGGGATGAGCCGCATCAGGCCGGCGAGCCAGCTGGTGCGACGGAGGCCGCCACCCGGGTGGAGCTGAGGGGACCCACGACGCCACCCGGTCGACCGGACGCCCGCCGTGCGGCAGGCTGGCGTGCCGATCACAAGGAGCCCCGTGACCACCTCCCCGCCCGCCCGCTACGACGACCTGCGGGCGCTCTTCCTCAACTGCACACTCACCCCGACGCCGGGGTTCTCGCACACGCAGGCGCTCATGGATCGCTCGATCGGCCTCATGCGCGACGTCGGCGTGACCGTCGACGTCGTGCGCGTCGTCGACCACGTCGTACCGCCGGGCGTGCAGCCGGACATGACCGCGCACGGCGCGGAGCGCGACGACTGGCCGGCCCTGCAGCAGCGGGTGCTCGACGCCGACGTCCTCGTGCTCGGGACGCCGATCTGGCTGGGCGACAAGTCGTCGGAGTGCACCCGCGTCGTCGAGCGGCTGTACGGCTACAGCGGTGAGACCAACGATGCCGGGCAGTACCTCTACTACGGCCGGGTGGGCGGCGTCGTGGTGACCGGCAATGAGGACGGCGTCAAGCACGTCGCCATGAGCGTCCTGTATTCCCTGCAGCACCTGGGTTACGTCGTCCCGCCGCAGGCCGACGCCGGGTGGATCGGCGAGGTGGGGCCGGGCCCGAGCTACGGCGACCGCCTCGACGACGGCACGGTGGCCGGCGCCGACAGCGACTTCACCGAGCGCAACCTCACCTTCATGACCTGGAACCTCCTGCACCTCGCCCGGATGCTCAAGGACGCCGGCGGCCTCCCCGCGCACGGCAACGTCCGCACCGCGTGGGACACCGGCACGAGGTACGGCCTGCACAACCCGGAGTACCGGTAGGCCAGAGCTCGGGCGTCGAGCGCACCGGCCCGGGGTGCCCGCCCCCGCCGGGGCAGTGGAACGGC
>JAJAYV010000227.1 GCA_026786045.1 Frankiaceae bacterium
AGCTGGCCGGACTCCCAGTCGGCGGAAGTGATCCGCACCGTGACGACGTCGCCGTAGCCGAGCCGGTGGCCGGCGGCGTCGGCGAGCGCGAGCCCGTCGGGGGTGGGTGACCAGCCGCGGCCGGGCAGCTCGCGGGCGGCCACCATGCCGCTGACACGGGAGCGGTCGAGCGTGACGAACACGCCCTTCGGTCCGACGCCGGTCACCCGCGCGGGGTAGGTCGTCGAAGGGTCGGCTGAGGCGAGCTCGGCCAGCCACAGCGACTTGCGCATCTGGTTCTCGGCCTGGGCGGCGGTGCGCGACGCGGTGTTGATGTGCGCGCACAGCTGGGCCATCTCGGCCGCGTCGGGGAAGTCGGCCGGGTCGCGGCTGCCGGACAGGAACGCGTGGAGCACGCGGTGCACCGCGAGATCGGCGTACCGCCGGATCGGGCTGGTGAAGTGCGAGTAGCCGGTGGACGCCAGGCCGAAGTGCTCCCCGGCGACGGGCGTGTACGACGCCCGGCCGAGGAAGCCGAGCAGCACGTCCCACACCGCCGAGGCGGTGTCGTCGGCGGCGGCGTCGAGCTGCGCCGACAGGGCGGCCAGGTCCAGCGGGGTGAGCTGGCTGCCGAAGCCGGGGTGGTAGCCCGACGCGGCGCAGAAGGCCTCCAGCGCGGGAGCGGCGTTGGCGCTGGGCGTCGGGTGGACGCGGAAGATGCCCGGCAGTCCGCGGTCGACCAGCCAGCCGGCGACCGACTCGTTGGCGGCGACCATCAGCCGCTCGATGAGCAGGTTTGCCGGGTTGGAGGGCTTCGCGGCCACCGTGGCGGCCTCGCCCTCGACCACCTCGACGGTGAGGTCGGGCTCGACCCGGCGCGCCTCGACGCCGCCGCGGCGCAGCCGCTGCACACCCAGCCGCGCGCCGGCGGTGCGCAGCCAGCGCAGCGCGTCGAGGACGTCGTCGGCGACGTCGTCCGGCCGGTGACCGGCCAGCACCGCGGCGGCGGTCTCGTACGACAGGCGGGTGTTGCTGCGGATGCGCGTGGCGTAGACGTCGGCGGCCGTGACGGTGCCGTCCGGCGCGATGCGCATCTCGACGGTGAGCGCGTCGCGGTCGGCGTCGGGGACGAGCGACAGCGCGTCCTCGGACAGCTGCGGCGGGAGCATCGGGCGGGTCCAGCCCGGCAGGTAGACGCTGGTCGCGGCGCGGCGGGCCTCGGCGTCGAGCGCGGTGCCCGGGCGGACGTGGGCGGCGACGTCGGCGATGTGGACGCAGACGCGGATGCCGCCGTCGGCGTCGGCCGGGTAGACCGACAGCGCGTCGTCGAGGTCGCGGGAGTGCGGGGCGTCGATGGTGAAGGTGGTCAGCTCGCGCAGGTCGCGCCGGACCAGTCCGCCGCGGCGGGGCTTGGCGCCGGCGACGGCGGCGACCTCGGCCAGCGCGTCGGCCGGGTGGTCGAGGGGGAGCCGGTGCCGGATCCGCACCCGCTCGAGCAGCGCGTCGGCCGAGGTCGGGTCGTCCCACTCGTCGGAGGGGTCGGCCGTGCCCGGGCCGGTGATGTCGGCGAGGACGGCGACCCCGACGGGCAGGTCCTCGACCCGCCCCTGGAGCGTCCAGCGGCCGGAGCCGAGGTGGGGGTCGATGCGCAGTGACAGGCCCTCCTCGACGACGCCGTAGACCTCGGTGCGGACCCGCTCGACGAGGGTCGCCGAGGTGGCCGTCGCGCGGCCGTCCTCCTCGACGGCGTAGGCGATCTCGACGCGGTCGTCGGCCAGCAGGCCCTTGGTCATCGGCGGCGGCACGAAGCAGGAGGTGACGGTGGCGCCCTCGGGCGTCGTGACCGGCACGTCGAGGTCGACGAAGCCGAAGCCGCGCACGTGCGGGCGGAAGACGCCGGTAGGGACGACGTCGGGAGCACGGGCGGGGGCCGGGCGGCGGGGGGCCGTGCGCCGGCGGGGTCGTTCTGCGGGGGAGGTCATCTCCGCTCGAGCCTACCGGCGGCCGGACCGTCCCTCTGGGCCATCCCGAGCGGATCCTTCCGGATCCGCTTGGGCCATCCCGAGCGGATCCTTCCGGATCCGCCGACCTGGTCCTTCCGGATAGTTCTGCGCGGAAGGTGCAAGGACCGGGTCCATCAGGAACGAGGATCCTCCGGTGAGCACCCCCGTCGTCGCACCCGTCCTCGTCCCCGCCCAGCGCGGCGACGACCTCCCCCGAGGGGTCGCCGACGCCCTCGCCCTGGTCGACCCGGCCTCCGTCGTCGGGCTGCTGCAGGAGCTGCTCGCGGTGCCGACCGTCACCGGCTCCGCCGCGGAGAGCGAGGGCCAGCACCTGCTGGAGGTACGGCTGCGCGCGGCCGGCATGGACACCGACCTGTGGTCGGTCGACCTGCCGACGATCACGGCCGACCCCGACTTCCCCGGCATGGAGGCAGCGCGCGACGAGGCGTGGGGCCTGGTCGGCAGCTGGGGCGGCGAGGACCCCGACGCCCCGACCGTCGTCCTCAACGGCCACCTCGACGTGGTCCCGACCGGCGGGCCCGAGCTGTGGACGGTCGACCCGTGGCAGGGCCGCGTCCGTGACGGCCGCGTGCTCGGCCGCGGCGCGTGCGACATGAAGGGCGGCTTGGCCTGCCAGGTGCTCGCTGTCGAGGTCTTGCGCCGGGCCGGGGTGCGGCTGCGCGGCCGGGTGCAGCTGCAGAGCGTCGTGGGCGAGGAGGACGGCGGGCTCGGCACGTTCGCCACGCTGCGGCGCGGCTACCGCGGTGACCTCGCGGTCATCTCCGAGCCGACGTCGGGCGCTCTCGTCATCGCGAGCGCCGGCGCGCTGACCTTCCGGCTGACCGTCCCCGGCCGCTCGGCGCACGGCTCGATGCGGCTCGAGGGCGTCGACGCGGTCGAGAAGTACCTGCTCGTGCACCAGGCCCTGCGCCGGCTCGAGGCCCGCCGCAACGGCGATGTCACGCCGCTCATGGCGCGCTACGCGCTGCCCTACCCGCTGTCCGTCGGGACCGTACGAGCCGGTGACTGGGCCAGCAGCGTCCCCGACGCGCTCGTCGCCGAGGGGCGGTACGGCGTCGCGCTCGGCGAGCCGGTCGAAGCGGCCCGTGCCGAGCTGGAGGGCGCCCTGGCGCAGGTGTGCGCGGACGACCCGTGGCTGGCGGCCAACCCGGTGCGGGTGGAGTGGGTCGGCGGGCAGTTCGCCAGTGGCTCCGTCGACGCGCACGCCCCTGTGGTGCAGGCGGTCTCGTCCGCGCACGCCCGGCTGCACGGTGCGCGTCCGCCGGTGCACGGCGTGCCGTACGGCTCAGACCTGCGGCTGCTGACGGGGATCGGCGGGGTGCCGACGGTGCACTACGGACCGGGCGACGTAGCGCACGCGCACGCGCCGGACGAGTCGGTGCCGGTCGACGAGCTGGTGGCCGTGACGCGGACGCTGGTGCTGCTGGTGGCGTCGACCGCCGGGGGCGTCTAGCGACCGACGAGGTAGCGCGCGAGCAGCACCCCGTCGCCGCCGTCGACGAGATGCGCGAGCTCGAGCGGCACCGGCGCGTCGAGCGGCGTGGTGAGCAGGCCGGGGG
>JAJAYV010000228.1 GCA_026786045.1 Frankiaceae bacterium
CGTGGATGCGGGTGCGACGTGCGCGATCGCGACGTCGAAGCCGGAGCACTTCGCGCAGCAGATCGTGGAGCACTTCGGCCTGGCGCCGTTCCTGTCGGTCGTGGGCGGTGCGTCGATGGACGGCACGCGGCGGCACAAGGATGACGTCATCGGCTACGTCCTCGAACGCCTCCCCGGGCCGCGCACCGGTGCGGTGATGGTCGGCGACCGTGCCGTGGACGTGGCCGGGGCGCGCGTGCACGGAGTGCGCGCCGTCGCCGTCTCGTGGGGGTTCGCCGAGCCGGGTGAGGTCGAGGCGGCCGGGCCAGACGCCGTGGTGCACACGCCGGCAGAGCTGCTGTCGGTGCTGCTGTCGGGGTGAGGTCGGCAGCAGGACGAAGTGGCGAGGGGTGAGGCCACGTAGCTGA
Organism: Frankiaceae bacterium; assembly: GCA_026786045.1. Lineage (GTDB taxonomy): Bacteria > Actinomycetota > Actinomycetes > Mycobacteriales > SCTD01 > SCTD01. Next base: position 408 of record JAJAYV010000228.1, read on the forward strand.
CCTGCCGTCATCACACGACCTTGCGCGAGTGCCTCCTCGCGTCTTGCGTAGAGCGCCGTCGTCGTACGCGCCCACGTACAGCCGCCACGCCGTGCCCGTGTCCGTGCGCACCGCAACTTCCGCGGAGTCGCCTACGTCCCTCACGGGGTAGTCCGCTGATGAGCCGTTCAGCTCGTCACAGGAGCCACCGAGCAACACCCCACCGCTGGCGTCTACCACCTCACCGGCGCCGGAGCCGCCGCAGACCGATCGCACGACTACCTGTGACATGCCCTCAGGCAGCGGCACATTGCGCCTGTCAGTCGCGGGCCAGCCCCGGCGGGAGCGAGTCCTCGTCGGGGCGTACCGGGCGAGCGTTGGCGAGCGGCTCGCGAGTGAGCGCCTCGATGAGTGCGTCCGACCCGCCGACGCAGCTCCAGGTGTCGTCCCACAAGCCGGACACCAGCCAGGACCGGTCGGTCGGGAAGAACAGGTCGGGAAGCGAACCGTGCGGGCCGCGCATGTGGCCGGTCCGCCAGCTCAGAGCCTGCTTCGGCCCGGCCTCAACCAGGATGTAGGACCAATCCCAGTAGAGCGTGACGAGCGGTGCCTCCGGGAACACGACGTCGTGAGCGCCTGTGTCGAGGTAGCCGAGCCACCACGACTGATCGGCGGTGTTCTTCCGCAGCACCTCCACTACGGCCCGCTCGTGATTCTCCTCGGTCGCGTGGTCGGGCTTGTGGAACGTCCCGTACGCCTCGAACACGAGCGGGATGGCGGTTGCCACGGACAACCCACCGGGACGGTCAGCCAGCCAAGCCACATCCGACGCTGCACCGATCCGCCAAGACCGACCGTCCTTGCGGACCTCCACCTTCAGCCTCTCGCTACATCGCGTAACGCTGCTCGGGAAAGAGAGGCTAGTACCGGCTCTTGGCGCCTGTTTCGAAGACCGCAGGACGGGTTAGCCTCGCGCCGACGAGATGGGGAGCACGGATGGCGAGACGAGGAGCGAGCCGACGTGACGCGGACCCGAGCGCGCAGTTCATCGGGGAGCAGAGCCAAGGCATGGGCAACCAGGCCGGACCCGAACTTGCGTTGTACCGGCTCGTTCGGTGGCTCATGACACGGAGGCGCAACCGTCGCTAGTACCAGCTCTGCGCCCAGGGTGGCGGCGATGGGATCGCTGACGTCACGGGCACTCTCGCTGTTGCTCATGGCCGTGTTCTTCTACGTCCTGTTCCTCGTCGTGCGGACGGCGGTCAAGGAAGGCGTACAGCATGCGCTGCGCACGGACCTTCTGTACAAGCGGGCGCTTGGGGAGCCTGACGCGTAGGCACTAGCCCTCGACCGCGAAGCGCCGGCGGCGGCGTGGCGCGTGGCGCGGTTCATCGGGGTGGTGGCGGCAGACGAAGACGGGTTTGCCGTCGGCGTCGATGCCGACGGTGGCGCGCTGGCGTGCGTGGCGGCCAGCGGGCTGGCTGCGTTTCGCGCCCAGGGGGCGGGGTCCAGGCGTCGTCGGTGCTGCCGCCGCGGGAGCTCAGCGCATCGGTGCAGACGTCTCCCCAGCAGGGCGCAGGCGCCCTCACCCGCTCGTGGTGAGCAACCTCGACCACACGCCGCTGCCGCACTGGTGGCGGGGTGAGGTCGGCAGCAGGATGAGGCGGCTGGGGGTATTTCGGACGGCTGGCCCGCCGTCGTCGCGCCGCGGTGTGCGAGTGCCAGGGAGCTGTCCCTCCGATGCGAGAAGTCCGGACGTCGAGCCGGAGGCAGATACCCCTCCGGGCGCAAGCGCCATCCGGGTCCCGGCGCTTCCCGGTCGGCGGCGGAGTCTGGGTGCGGGACGAGGAAGGCAAACCCGCGCGCTACAAGCCTGGGGTAGGCGTAACGGTCAATGAATGGCGTCCTCGCCCACACCTGCGGCCACCGAGGTGCGTCTTGCACGCTGAACTCCGCTCCGTAGCCACGTGGGATGTGGTTCCATCCCTTCGGCGGCATGAGCGACAGCGGGACGTACGACCTTCCAGGCACGGCCCGACGCTGGTGGCACTTGCCTGCTGCGGTGCTCAGGACGCGTTGGCTGCCTCGAGTTGCACTCCCTACCCCGTCAGCCGCCATGCCCCGACGCGGAGGCGTACCGTCGGTCCATGGCGACTTCGCTGCAGCGACGGCGGCGGCGTTACGCCGTGCGGGCCTGGTGGAGCCGGAGCGCATGGGTGCAGTTGTGGCGGCGGCTGAGGGCTCCCAGACTGGCCCACCCCGGTCCCGGCGGCGACGGCGGTCCGGCCGGTGTGCGTGAGCCACGCCCGCCGCAGCCGGGTGCGCCGTCCACCTACGCGGAGGCTGCGGAGCCCGCAGCCCACGCGCGCGTGCCGGACGCCGGCTAGTACCGGCTCGAGGATTTACCCCCAGCCGCCTCATCCTGCTGCCGCACTGGTGGCGGGGTGAGGTCGGCCGGGCGGTCGCCTCCGTGCTGTCCACAGGGTGTCCACATGTGCACGAACGGCGATCTACGGTGCCCTCCTGGCCCCCGCCACCGTGCTGGCGGCGTCGTGCGACGCGCAGCGCGGCCCAGGGCACCTGACCGGCGGCTCGGTCAACTTTCTCCACAGCCAGCGCGGCCTCTTGCGTTCGAACTGGTGTTCGAGCACAATGGTCGCATGGCATCAGCAGCAGCGGTCGCAGCCCTCGAACAGGAGTGCCCCTGGCTGCGTCCGGCCTTCGCCGCTGACCTGCAGACCCTCGCCGACAACACCGCGGCAGTCGCCCGGTTGTACACCACCGACGCCCGCGTCCTTGCCCGGCTGGCCGCACAGGTCCCCCGCTGCCCGTTCGATGAGACCGGCTCCACCGCCTGGACGTCGTTCCGGCACGAGGTCGCGCTGGCCCGCAAGGTGTCCGACCGCGCCGCCGGCACACTCATCCGGCACGCCGTCCGCCTCACCACCGCCCTGCCCCGCGCCCTCGCGCTGCTCGAAGC
>JAJAYV010000229.1 GCA_026786045.1 Frankiaceae bacterium
CGTCGACGACGCGCCCGGCACCGGCGGGTGGTACGCCGCCGCCGGCATGCTGGCGCCCGTCGCCGAGGCGGCGTACGGCGAGGAGCCGCTCGTCGAGCTGAGCCGCTCGTCGCTGGCGCTCTACCCGTCGTTCGTCGCCGAGCTGGTCGAGGCGAGCGGCCGGCCGGTTGAGCTGCGGACCGCCGGCACGCTGCTCGTCGGCTTCGACGAGGACGACGTCCGCGAGCTCGACCGCACGCACGCCTTCCACCTCGAGCTCGGTCTCGACGCGACCCGCCTCACCCCGCGGACCTGCCGGTCGCAGGAGCCGTCTCTGACCCCTCGCCTGCGCGGCGGCGTCCGGGTCGCGGGTGATCACAGCGTCGAGCCGCGGGGGCTGCACGCCGCTCTGCTCGCCGCCGGGGCTGCTGCCGGCGTCACGGTGGTGCAAGGGCGGGTCGGCGAGGTGCACGTCGAGCAGGGCCGCGCGACCGGCGTGCGGCTCGAGGACGGCGACGTGCTCCCGGCCGCGCAGGTGGTGCTCGCGCTCGGCGCCTGGAGCGGCCGGCTCGCCGGTGTCCCCGAGGGCTCCGTGCCGGTGCGCCCGGTCAAGGGCCAGATACTGCGGCTGCGCGGCACACCGCTGCTCGGGGGTACCGTTCGCGCCCTGGTGCGAGGGCGCTCGGTCTACCTCGTGCCGTACGGCGAGGACGGCCTCGTCGTCGGCGCGAGCGTCGAGGAGCAGGGCTTCGACCCGCGCGTCACCGCAGGCGCGGTGCTGGACCTGCTGCGCGACGCCACCGAGGTCGTGCCGGGGCTGACCGAGCTCGAGCTCGTCGAGACGCTCGCGCGGTGGCGGCCGGGCACCCCGGACAACGGGCCGCTGCTGGGGCCCTCGTCGGTGCCGGGCCTGCTGCTCGCGACCGGGCACTACCGCAACGGGGTGCTGCTCGCGCCCGTGACGGCGGCTGCGCTCGCCGACGTGCTGACCGGTGGGTCGCTGCCGGAGGTCGCCGCGCCCTTCGTCGGCGACCGCTTCGTCCGTACGGGGCCAGGAGGGCGACGGCGTGAAGGTGGCTGAGGGCGTGGAGGTGTCTGGCGTGGAGGTGTCTGGCGTGGAGATGTCTGGTGTGGAGGTGCTCGCGGCATGAAGGTGACGGTGAACGGCGAGGGCGCCGACGTCGACGACGGGACGACGGTGGCAGCGCTGGTCGCCGGGCGCGCTGAGGAGCACCGGCGGGTGGCCGTGGCCGTGAACTCCGGCGTGGTGCCCCGCAGTGCCTGGGGGACGACGGTGCTGCAGGACGGGGATGCGGTCGAGGTCCTCGTGGCGGTGGCCGGTGGCTGACCGACCGGGGACGGCAGGAGGGGCGGGACAGGTGCAGCAGGCGGGCGTGGACGACCGGGGGGGGACCGGTGCGGAGCAGGCGCTGGCCGTGGAGGAGGCGGCCGACCCGTTCCGCCTGGCCGGTCAACAGTTCACCTCCCGGTTGCTGCTGGGGACCGGTGGCGTGCCGAGCCTGGACGTCCTGGAGCGTGCGGTCGAGGCGTCCGGCACGCAGATCGGCACCGTGGCCCTGCGCCGGGGCGACCCGGCCTCGCACGGCTCGCTGCTCGACGTGGTGGAGCGTGCCGGCGTCCGCCTGCTGCCGAACACCGCCGGCTGCATGACCGCCCGCGAGGCGGTCCTCACCGCGCAGCTCGCCCGCGAGGCCTTCGAGACCGACTGGGTGAAGCTGGAGGTGATCGGCGACGAGGACACGCTGCTGCCCGACCCGTTCGAGCTGCTCGACGCCGCGGAGCAGCTCGTCCTGGACGGCTTCTCGGTGCTGGCCTACACGAACGACGACCCGATCGTCGCCCGCCGGCTCGCCGACGCCGGGTGCGCCGCTGTCATGCCGCTCGGCGCGCCGATCGGCAGCGGCCTCGGCATCCGGAACCCCCACAACATCGCGCTGATCCGCGAGCAGGTGCACGTGCCGGTCGTCCTGGACGCCGGCATCGGCACCGCCTCGGACGCCGCACTCGCCATGGAGCTCGGCTGCGACGCCGTGCTCCTCGCATCGGCGGTGACGCGGGCCCGTGACCCGGAGAAGATGGCGCTCGCGATGCGGCACGCCGTGGAGGGGGGCCGCCTCGCGCTGCGCGCCGGGCGGATCCCGCGCCGCTGGCACGCACAGGCCTCGACGCAGGTGCAGGGCCTGCCGCAGCTGTGACGGCCAACCCCGCCCCGCCGCCCGCCGCCCCCGATCCCGCCGCCCCCCTTCTCAACGCCCCCGGTCCCGCCGGTCATGCACGTGGTGCCACTCCCGCACGCTCACGAGGTGGCAACGACTGCATGATCGGCGCAGGGGCGAGCTCGCCGCTGGGGCCGCTGCTGGTGCTGACCGACCGGACGCAGTGCCGGCGTCCGCTCGCGCAGGTCGTCGGCGCAGCCGTCGAGGGAGGCGCGCGCACGGTCGTGCTCCGGGAGAAGGACCTCCCCGACGCCGGGCGCGCGGAGCTGGTCGAGCAGCTGCGCGCGCTCGTCGGGCCCGTCGGCGGGCGGCTCGTGGTGGCCGGCCCGCCCCTGCCCGATGCGGCCGCGGACAGGGCCTGCGACGCTGTGCACCTGTCGGCGGTCGACGCCCTCCCCGTCCCGCGGCCGCCGCTGGTCGGCCGGTCCTGCCACGACCTCGCCTCCGTGCGCCGCGCCGCCGCGGAGGGCTGCGACTGGGTGACCGTCTCCCCCGTGCGCGCGACCGCCTCCAAGCCCGGCTACGGACCCGCGCTCGGGCTGGACGGTCTGGCCGCGACCACCGGCTGCGGCGTCCCCGTGTACGCCCTCGGAGGGCTCACGCCCGACGACGCGGCGGCCTGCCTGTCCGCGGGCGCGGCCGGGATCGCCGTCATGGGCGCCGTGATGCGTGCCGACCGCCCCGACCGCGTCGTCGCCGAACTGCTCGCCGCCCTGCGGCCCGACCGGAGCGTCGCGGACGGGTCTCGGCGATGACGCCGCACGTCGCCCTCACCATCGCCGGCTCGGACTCGAGCGGCGGTGCCGGCATCCAGGCCGACCTCAAGACCTTTGCCGCCTGCGGCGTCTACGGCGCGAGCGCCATCACGGCCCTGACCGCCCAGAACACCACCGGAGTGCGGGGCGTCCTGCCGGTCCCGGCCGCCTTCGTCGTCAGCCAGGTCGAGGCGGTGCTCGACGACCTCGAGGTCGCCGCCGTCAAGACCGGGATGCTCGCCACCGCCGAGGTCGTGGGCGCGGTCGCCGCGCTCGCCGCGGCCGGACGACTGCCGAACCTCGTCGTCGACCCCGTGATGGTCGCCTCCAGCGGCGCGCGGCTGCTTGAGCCGTCCGCGGAGCAGGCGTACGTGACCCAGCTCCTGCCGCACGCACGCGTGCTCACGCCGAACCTGCACGAGGCGCAGGTCCTGCTGGGCCGCACCATCGGCACGCTGGCCGAGCAGGGCGAGGCGGCGCGCGCGCTGGGCGAGCTCGGTCCGGCGCTGGTTCTCATCAAGGGCGGCCACGCCGTCGCGGACGCCGGGGACGACGCGGTGGACGTGCTGTGGGACGGCGCCCGGCTGCTCCGGCTCACGACGCCTCGCGTGCCCGGGAGAAACGACCACGGCACGGGGTGCTCCCTCGCCTCGGCGATCGCTGCCGGGCTCGCCGAGGGCGAGGACGCCGTGGATGCAGTCCGTGCCGCCAAGGCGTACGTCGCCCGCAGCCTGCGCGGGGGCGCCGCGTGGCGGCTCGGGGCCGGTCACGGCCCGCTCGACCACTTCGACTGGGGGCGGCCCCAGGGGTAGCGGTCCGCCCCCACCCCGAGGGATCAGCCTGCGATCAACTGCCCCGGC
>JAJAYV010000230.1 GCA_026786045.1 Frankiaceae bacterium
CCCCCGTCCGCCTGCCCCCGGGCCTGTGACCACGGCGCGCTCGCGCCGCTCGCTGGACGTCCCCTCCCTCGTCGCCTCGGCGCGGGAAGGGCAGCCGCGCGCGGTCGCGCGGCTCATCAGCCTGGTGGAGGACGCGAGCCCCGCCCTGCGCCAGGTCATGGCGCTGCTCGCGCCGCACGCCGGGCACGCCCGCGTCATCGGCCTCACCGGCTCGCCCGGCGTCGGCAAGTCCACCTCCACCAGCGCGCTGGTCGCGGCCTACCGGCGCCGCGGGATGCGCGTGGGGGTGCTCGCCGTCGCCCCGAGCTCGCCGTTCTCCGGCGGGGCGCTGCTCGGCGACCGCGTGCGGATGCAGGACCACGCGACCGACGAGGGGGTCTTCATCCGCTCGATGGCCTCGCGGGGGCACCTCGGCGGGCTGTCGTGGGCGACCCCGCAGGCACTGCGCGTGCTGTCGGCCGCCGGCAGCGACGTGGTGCTCGTCGAGACCGTCGGCGTCGGCCAGGCCGAGGTCGAGGTGGCCTCCCTCGCCGACACGACCCTCGTCCTGCTCGCCCCCGGCATGGGTGACGGGATCCAGGCGGCGAAGGCCGGGATCCTCGAGGTGGCGGACGTCTTCGTCGTCAACAAGGCCGACCGCGACGGTGCCGACCAGGTCGTGCGCGACCTGCGCTACATGCAGTCGCTCGGCACCCAGTCGCCCAGCCAGGCCAAGGTCGAGGGCAAGTGGGTCGCGCCCATCGTCAAGACGATCGCCGCGAAGGGCGAGGGGGCCGACGAGCTGGTGGACCGCATCGAGCAGCACGGCGCGTGGATGGCCGAGAACGGCGTGCTCGAGCAGCGCCGCCGCACCCGCGCCTCCGACGAGGTCGAGGCCATCGCCCTCACCACCCTGCGCGAGCGGATGGGCGACCTGCGCGGCGGCGCCACCGCGGGGGCGACGCTGGGCGAGCTGGCCCAGCGGGTGGTCGACGGCGAGCTCGACCCCTACACCGCAGCCGACGCGCTCGTGGACGCGCTGCCATGATGCGCGCCCTGCGCGTCGTCGCGCTGCTGGAGTCGCTGTCGTTCGCCGTGCTGCTGGTCGGCTCGGTGCTCAAGCGCACCACCGGCCCGGACCTCGTCCCGGTGCTCGGGCCGGTGCACGGGGCACTGTTCGTCGGGCTCGTGGTGCTGGTGCTGGCCAACCTGGAGCGCCTGCGATGGGCCGCGTGGTTCACGCTCGTCATGCTCACCGTCGGGTCGCCCGGAGCCCACTTCGCGGTGCGCGCGACCCGCACCTGATCGTCCTGTTGCGCTCGCCGCGTTCTCGCGTACGGTTCCGCGTGTGACGCAGGTCCATGATCTGAGTCACACCGAAGAACGACGCGACTGCCGGCTCCGGTCCGGGGGCGCGCGGGACCGCTGACCCTGTCCCACGACAGTCCTCAGCGCCCCTCGCCCCCCTTCCCGCCGCTCGCCAGCCGCTGGCCCCGCACGCTCGGCGAGCCTTGGAGAGGCGACAGATGCGCGTACGCATGAAGGTCGACGGTGTCCAGTACGAGGACGAGGTCGAACCCCGCAAGCTGCTGACCCACCACCTGCGCGAAGGGCTCGGCCGCGTCGGCACGCCCATCGGCTGCGACACCTCGAACTGCGGCTCCTGCATCGTCCTCATCGACGGCGACAGCGTGAAGAGCTGCTCGGTGCTGGCCGTGCAGGCCGACGGCGCCGACATCACGACCATCCAGGGCCTGGCGAGCGGGACCGAGGGGTCGGGCACCGAGGGTTCAGGTGCTCAGTGGCACCCGGTGCAGAGGGCCTTCCAGGAGCATCACGGCCTGCAGTGCGGCTACTGCACGCCCGGCATGATCATGGCCACGGTCGACCTGCTCAAGCGCAACCCGAACCCCACCGAGGACGAGGTCCGGCATGGCATCGAGGGCAACCTCTGCCGCTGCACCGGCTACCAGAACATCGTCAAGGCCGTCCTGTCCGCCGCCTCCGAGCTGCGCGGCGACGGCCCCATCCCCGGCTCCTTCCAGGACGCCCCCGTCGAGAAGCAGGAGGTGCCCGCATGACCGAGCAGCTGGACGCGGGCCTGGTCGCCCAGGAGATCGCCGAGCACCCCGACGCACTCTCGCAGCCCTACGCCGGCGGCGAGCTCGGGCGCGGGCGCCGCCGCAAGGAGGACGCCAAGCTCGTCACCGGCCAGACCAACTGGACCGACAACATCACGCTGCCCGGCCTGCTGCACATGGCGGTCCTGCGCAGCCCGATGGCCCACGCGACGATCGTCTCGGTCGACGTGAGTGCCGCGCTCGAGATGCCCGGTGTCATCGCCGCCTACAGCGGCGCCGACCTCGCCGACGTCATGGGCGCGTCGATGCCCTGCGCCTGGCCGGTCACCCCCGACATGGTCTCGCCGGTGCACACCCCGCTCGCGACCGACGCGGTGCGCTACGTCGGCGACGGCGTGGCCGTCGTCATCGCGCGCGACCGCTACGCCGCGGCCGACGCCCTCGAGGCGATCGCCGTCGAGTACGACCAGCTGCCCGCGGTCGTCGACATGGAGGTGGCCCTCGCCGAGGGCGCCCCGCTCGTGCACGAGAGCGCCGGCACCAACAAGTGCTTCGTGTTCGACTTCCCGGGTGCCGGCGCCGACTACGCCGAGACCGTCTCCGCGGCCGGCGACGACGTCGTCGTGGTCAAGCGCCGCTTCATCCAGCAGCGCCTGCTGCCCACGCCGATGGAGCCGCGCGGGGTCGTCGTCGCACCGATCGCCGCTGCCGACGAATTCACGATGTACTCCACGACCCAGATCCCGCACATCCTGCGCGTGATGCTGGCGCTCACCACCGGCATCCCGGAGCACAAGCTCCGCGTGGTCGCCCCCGACGTCGGCGGCGGCTTCGGCGCCAAGCTCAACGTCTACGCCGAGGAGATCCTCGCCCTGGTCGTCGCCCGCAAGCTCGGCCGGCCGATCAAGTGGACCGAGTCGCGCAGCGAGAACTACCAGGCCACGACCCACGGCCGCGACCAGATCCAGGACATCGAGATCGCCGCCAGCAAGGACGGCACGATCCTCGGACTGAAGGTCGAGCTGCTGGCCGACATGGGCGCCTACCTGCAGCTCATCACGCCCGGTGTGCCGGTCCTCGGGGCGTTCATGTTCCCGGCGATCTACAAGATGAAGGCCTACCACTTCACCTGCACGGGCGTGTTCACGACCAAGACGCCCACCGACGCCTACCGCGGCGCCGGCCGGCCCGAGGCGACCTTCGCCATCGAGCGGATCATGGACGAGCTGGCGGCCGAGCTCGGGCGCGACCCGATGGAGCTGCGCAAGCAGAACTGGATCAAGCACGAGGAGTTCCCGTACGACATGGTCGCGGGGCTCACCTACGACTCGGGCAACTACGAGGCCGCCACCGAGAAGGCCGAGAAGATGTTCGACATGGTCGGGCTGCGGGCCGAGCAGGCCCGCCGCCGGGAGAGCAAGGACCCGGTCCAGCTCGGGATCGGCATCTCGACCTTCACCGAGATGTGCGGCCTGGCGCCCTCCCGCGTCCTCGGCTCGCTGTCCTACGGCGCAGGTGGCTGGGAGTCCGCGTCGATCCGGATGCTGCCGACCGGCAAGGTCGAGGTCGTCTCCGGCGCGACGCCGCACGGCCAGGGCCACCACACCGCGTGGAGCCAGATCGTCGCCGACTCGCTCGGCGTGCCGTTCGAGGACGTCGAGCTCATTGCCGGCGACACCCAGTCCAGTCCCAAGGGGATGGACACCTACGGCTCGCGCTCGCTGGTCGTCGGCGGCGTGGCGATCCACAAGGCCACCGGCAAGGTGCTCGAGAAGGCCAAGCGGATCGCCGCCCACCTGCTCGAGGCCGCCGAGGGCGACGTGGAGTTCGCCAAGGGCACCTTCACCGTCAAGGGCTCGCCCGAGGCGTCGCTGACGATCCAGCAGGTGGCGCTCGCGACCTTCGCCGCGCACAACCTGCCCGACGGCATGGAGCCGTCCCTGGACAGCGACTACGTCTACGACCCGGAGAACTTCAGCTACCCGCACGGCACGCACCTGTGCGCGGTGGAGATCGACACCGAGACCGGGTTCACGAAGATCCGCAAGTACGTCTGCGTCGACGACATCGGCAAGATCGTCAACCCGGTCATCGTCGAGGGCCAGATCCACGGCGGGCTCGCCCAGGGCATCGCGCAGGCGCTCTACGAGGAGGCGGTCTACGACGCCGAGGGCAACCTGACGACCGGCTCGCTGGTCGACTACCACGTGCCTGCGGCGCCCGACCTGCCGCACTTCGACACCGGGCGCACCGAGACGCCGGCGACCAGCAACCCGCTGGGCGTCAAGGGCGTCGGCGAGGCCGGCACCATCGCCTCGACCCCGGCCGTGGTCAACGCCGTCGTCGACGCGCTGCGGCCCTTCGGCGTCAACGACATCCGCATGCCGGCGACGCCGGAGCGGGTGTGGCGGGCCCTGCACGGCGACGGCAGTCCCTCATCAGACGGCAGTGACCGCGCCGCGGCCGGCACCATCGCCTACGGCGGCACGTCCACCGGCAGCACCGCGGGTGCTGCCGCCTCCGAGACCATCAAGAGCAGCGGGAGTGCGCTGTGATCCCGGCCCAGTTCGACTACGTCGCCCCGACCTCCATCGCCGAGGCCGTCACCGCGCTCGGCGAGGCCGGTGAGGACGCCAAGATCCTCGCCGGCGGGCAGAGCCTGATCCCGGTGCTGCGGCTCCGGCTGGCCTTCCCGACCGTGCTGGTCGACCTCGGCCGGGTCGACGAGCTGCGCGGCGTCTCCGAGGACGGCGGCAGCATCATCATCGGCGCGATGACCCGGCACAGCGACGTCCTGGAGAACCCGCTGGTCAAGCGGTACGCCGGGCTGCTCGCCGAGGCGACGGCCACCGTCGCCGACCCGGCGGTCCGCCAC
>JAJAYV010000231.1 GCA_026786045.1 Frankiaceae bacterium
ATGATCTTTTGTCACAGACCCCCCTGCGACCGCACTTACCAAGGGTGAGGGGACAGTTCAGGCACGCCCGTCCGGACGCCCTCGCGATCACGGAGGACGACATGGAAAAGCTGCTGCTCACCCCGATCGAGGCCGCCACCGCCCTGGGCATCGGACGCTCCAAGGTCTACGAGCTCATGCAGAGCGGCCAGCTCCAGTCGGTCCACATCGGCGCGTGCCGCCGGGTGCCCGCCGACGCTGTCGACAGCTTCCTGTGCCAGCTCCGCACGGCGGCCTCCGCCTGAGATTCTCGTGGACTGACCGGGATCAGGTGGAGGAGCGAACATGGCCAAGCGCAGACGCAGCAACGGGGACGGCGCGGTCTATCAGACCAAGGACGGTCGCTGGCGCGCGACGGTCGACCTGGGTTGGGCCAAGGGCACGCGGCAGCGCAAGTACCTGTCGGGCCCGACCAAGGCGGCGGTCAGTCGATCCGTGCGCGAGGCGCTGGCCCAGGTGGAGTCCGGAGTCCCGCTGACGCGGGACGGCATCGGCCCGACCGTCGAGGAGTGGCTCTGGTACTGGCACGACAACGTCCAGGTGAGACGGGTCCGCGAGGCCACGCTCAGCGCTCAAGAAGTGATCATCCGGCGGCACCTGGTGCCGAACCTCGGTCGGGTCCGCTTGCGCGAGCTGACCCCCGAGCAGGCCGAGGCGACGCTCGTGCGGTTGGAGGGACCAGGCTTCAACAGCACCAGCGTGCTGAAGGTGCACCGCTGCCTGTCCCGGGCGCTGGTGGTGGCGATGCAGCGCGGCCTGCTGACCCGCAACGTCTGCACGCTCATCGACGCGCCGACCCCGCGGACGCAAGAGGTCGAACCGCTGACCAAGGAGGAAGCGCGACGGCTGCTCGAGGCCGCCGGCCACCGGCGCAACTCCGCCCGCTGGGTGCTGGCCCTGGCCACCGGCCTTCGTCAGAGTGAGGCACTCGCCCTCGCCTGGCCGCACATCGACCTGGACGCCGGGACGATGGCGACCCGCCAGGCCATGACGCGTGCACGCTACGTCCACGGCTGCGGCCGACCGGCAACGTGCGGGAAGCGGCCGGTGGGCTGCCCGCAGCGCACCGGTCACGGACCGGAGCTGGCCGACGTCAAGTCCCGAGCCGGCAAGCGCGTGGTCACCTTGCCGGCTCCGTTGGTCGCCGCTCTCCGAGCCCATCGCACGGCTCAGCTCGAGGAGCGATTGGCCGCGGGATCGGTCTGGTGGACCGAGCCGACGGCTCCCAAAGGCAAGAGCTGGGACCTCGTCTTCCGCCAGCCCGATGGCAGGCCGGTGGGCCACAAGCGCGATTATGCGGATTGGAAGGCGTTGCTGGCCGATGCCGGGGTGCGGGACGCGCGGCTGCACGACGCCAGGCACACCGCGGCCAGCCTGCTGCTCCTGCTCAAGGTGCCGGCGAGGGTCGTCATGGACATCCTCGGGCACTCCAACTACCAGCTGACGATGAACACCTACAGCCACGTCGCGCCGGAGCTCAACAGCGAGGCGGCACGGCTGATGGCCGGGGCGCTGTGGGAGGACGAGGCAGACGACCAAGGTGCTCCGCGGCGCCGGTCGGGGGACTGACGGTGACGACGCGGGGGTGCGCCCGCGCTCGATGCCGTCCGACGTCGTACGCGCGTGATTTGGCTGCCAATTGGCTGCCAATTTGGCTGCCAACCGGTGCCGCGAGACCGGCAGCCGGCGGCTCTCTCGGCCTAAAAGCCCAGGTCAGGAGGGGTGTGAGTGGGTGGTCAGGGGCAGGATCGAACTGCCGACCCCACGCTTTTCAGGCGTGTGCTCTACCAGCTGAGCTACCTGACCAAGGTAGGTGCTGCGACCCCGACGGGACTCGAACCCGCGACCTCCGCCGTGACAGGGCGGCGCGCTAACCAACTGCGCTACGGGGCCTGGTGTGGAACCTGGCCTTATTGCTGTGCCCCCAACGGGATTCGAACCCGCGTAGCCACCTTGAAAGGGTGGAGTCCTGGGCCGCTAGACGATGGGGACGCCGTGCTTCCGGATGGCTTCCGGAGGTGGTCATCGTGCCACCGCCGTCTTCCGTCGGGGACCGAGAAAGCATAGCGGACGCCCCGGCGGGCACCGCGCCGGACCGTCAACCCGCGCGGGGTGTGGGCGACGGGGACGGCCGGGCCGTGGCGCTGGGGGTGGGGGTGGTGCTGGGGGTGGGTGCGGGTGTGGGGCTGGGCTCGGGCCGCGGCTCCTGGGAGGCGAGCCGACGGGCGATGCGTACCTCGTTGTCGCCGAGCCCGCCCAGGGTGATCTCGTCGTAGGCCTGCAGCTCGCCACTGGCCCGGTCCAGGTAGAGGACGGTGAGCATGATGGGGGTCGGCTCCTCACCCTCGAGCGCCCTCAACCCGGCGCCGCCGGTCGAGCCCTGCACCATCAGGGTCGTGCCGTCCTCGGCCTCGACCCGCCGCTGGTGCGCGTGGCCGGCCAGCACCAGCGGCGCGGTCCCGACCAGCGGGCCGGCGCTGAGCGGGTCGTGCACGAGCACCACGGCCGGCTTCTCGTCGGCCTGCTCGTACGCCTCCTTCAGGGCGTTGCCGACGGCGGTCAGGACGCTCGTGGGCGCGTCGTCGTCGCGGGTGGACTTGTCGGGGGTGAAGCGCGGGTCGCCCTGCCCCATCAGGCGCACCCCGGCGACCTCCACGACCTCGCCGCCGTCGAGCACCGTGACGCCCTCGAGCTGCTCCGCCGCTGCCTGCGTCGCGCTCGAGTCGTGGTTGCCGCGGACCCAGACGTACGGCGCCCCGACGCGGGACATGCTGCCCAGGAAGCGGTTCTCGGCGGTGGAGCCGAAGTCAGTGCTGTCACCGGTGTCGAGCACCACGTCGATGCCGAACTGGTCGACCACGGAACGGATCACGCCGAACGCGCCCGGGTTGAGGTGCAGATCGCTCACGTGCAGGACGCGCAGGTTGTCGTCGCCGGCGGTGAAGACCGGCAGCTCGCTCGTCACGGCGTAGAGCTCGCTCACGTTGGCGACCAGCCGGCCGAGCTGGAGCTGATAGGCGTCGAAGCGGGCGACGACGTCGCGCACGTCGCCGATGGCGGTCGGGGCCGAGGCGAGCAGACCGGTGTAACGCGGTTCCGCCAGCGCGCGCTCGTCGGCCGTCGCAGCGGTGACGCCAGCGGCGAGGAGCAGCGCGACGAAGCCGGCGCCGGCAGCCGCCAGGGTCGCCCGCCAGCGGCGGAAGACGAGCAGGCCGAGGAGGGCGGCGCCGGCGACGGTGACGAGCAGGGTGCGCAGGACCAGCTCGACGACGCCCTTGCGCAGGTCGGCGTTCACCTGGTCGCCGAGGCCCTCGAGCCGCGCCGGGTCGGCGACGATCGAGCGGGCCGCGTCGTCGCGCAGCTGGGCGATGCGCACCTGGAGCTTGACGGGGCCGTCGTGGGTGTCGAGCTGGAGCTCGCCGAGCGGCGGGACGGCGACCACCGTGGTGCCGGACAGCGCCGGGCGCAGCGACAGGTCGGCGGTGAACGGGCCGACCGGTGCGCTGACCGTCCCGGCGACGAGCAGCCCGAGGATCGCGCCGAGCAGCCCGACAGCGGCGAGCTCGGCCGCCAGGAGCACTCGTCGCGACCACACGGACGAGGCCCTACCCAGGTGGCGGACGGTCCGGCACCAGCCGGGTGACAGCCTCGTGACAGGGCTCAGGAGGCGAGGGTGCCCACCGCGGCGGCGAACCGGCCGTGCGGGACGAGCGCGGCGACCTCGCGGGCGTCGGCGATGGTGTCCACGTCGAGGAGCTCGGGCAGCAGGTGCGGGTCGAGCCCAGCGGCGCGCAGCCGGGCGAGCTGGGGGGTGTCCATGCCGACGAGCAGGGTCGGCAGGCCCGGTGCGGTCTCGGCGGCGTCGTCGAAGGCCGCGCCGAGCCGCTCGTCCATCGGCCCGCCGCGCTGGGGTTGCACGTCGAAGCCCGGCGCCGGGTAGTCGCCCTCGAGCACCAGCACCCGGTGGGCCACGTCGATCGCGCGGACCGTCTCCAGGGTGTCGAGCAGCGCGGCCTCGGCGACGTCGGCGCCGCCCTGAGAGGTGAAGGGCGGGCTGAGCCGGGTCTTCACGCGCGAGCGGTCCATCGCCGCGAGCAGCACCGCGGTGCCGAGGTCGTTGTGGCCGACGTAGAGCGGCAGGTTCTGCAGGTCGACGCCGAGCCCGACCATGGCCGCCTGGTGGCAGACGGCGTCGATGCCGTCGAGGGCGCGGTCGACAGTCGCGGCGTCGCGGACGTCGCCGCGCACGCGCTCGGTGCGCGGGTCGAGCGAGGCCGGCCACCCGTTGGTGTGGAC
>JAJAYV010000232.1 GCA_026786045.1 Frankiaceae bacterium
GACTTCTACCGTGGCGTGGGGGGGGGGGCCGGGCGCGGGCGGCGCGCGCCCCCCCCGCGCGCCCCCCGCCCGCCGCGGCGCGGGGGGGGGGGGGGGGGGGGTGGGGGGGGGGGGGGGGGCGGGCGGGGGCCCCCCCCCCCACGCCACGGTAGAAGTCGGCCACCAGCTGGCGGAAGACGGGCTCCCCGCCCACTGCGTCGTACAGCGTCGTCACCCGGCCCAGCCTAGGTGGCGCGTTCAGGAGCGGACGGCCGTCCGGCGCTCGGCGCAGGCGCGCTGCGCGGCCCCGGCGATGTTCTGCAGCATCCCGCCGAAGACAACGCCGTGGAACGGCGCGACCGACCACCAGTAGGCGTGCCCGGCCAGCCCGCGTGGGTGGAACAGCGCCCGCTGCACGAACAGCGTCCGGCCGTCCTCGTCCTGCTCGACCCGCAGCTCGAGCCAGGCGGCGCCCGGCACCTTCATCTCGGCCCGCAGTCGCAGCAGCTGGCCGTCGACGATCTCCTCCACCCGCCAGAAGTCCAGCGACTCGCCGACGTAGAGCTCGTTGGGGTCGCGCCGGCCGCGGCGCAGGCCGACGCCGCCGATCAGGCGGTCGAGCTGGCCGCGCACGGCCCAGGCCAGCGGGAAGGAGTACCAGCCGTGCTCGCCGCCGATGCCCTCGATGACCTTCCACAGGTCCTGCGGGTCGGCGTCGACCTGACGCTGGCGCAGGTCCTCGTACAACGAGCCGCCGGCCCAGTCGGGGTCGCTCGGGAGTGGGTCGGACGGAGCCCCGGGCCACGTGGCGTTGGACCAGCGGGTCTCGACGGCGGCCTCGCGCACGCGCAGCAGCGCCAGCCGGACCGAGTCCTCGAAGCCGAGCAGTCCCTCGGCCGGGTCGGGGACGAGCTCCTTGATGTCGCTCTCGCTGCAGATGACCTCGTTGACCAGCGAGCGCACCAGCGGCTTGGCCAGCGACGCGGGCACGGGCGTCACGATGTTCACCCAGTGGCCGGACAGCCGCGGGGTGAGCAGCGGCACCGGGATGATGAGCCGCTTGCGGAGCCCGGCGACCTTGGCGTAGCGCTGCATCATCTGCAGGTACGTGAGGACCTCCGGGCCGCCGATGTCGAAGCGGCGCGAGACCTCCGGGGGCAGCGTCGCGGCGGCGACCAGGTAGCGCAGCACGTCGCGCACCGCGATCGGCTGGATGCGACTGTTCACCCACTTCGGCGTGATCATCGCCGGCAGCCGCTCGGTGAGGTAGCGGAGCATCTCGAACGACGCCGACCCGCTGCCGATGATGACGGCGGCCTGCAGCACCGCGGTGGGCACGCCGCTCTCGAGCAGCAGGGTGCCGACCTCCGCCCGGGAGGCGAGGTGCGGCGACAGCTCCTCGGTGGCCGAGTTGAGCCCGCCCAGGTAGACGATCCGGCCGACGCCCGCTGCCTTCGCGGCGGCGCCGAACGCGGTCGCGGCAAGCCGGTCGACGTCCTCGAACGCGCCCTCGCCGTCGCCGATCGAGTGCACCAGGTAGTAGGCGACCTCCATCCCGGCCAGCGCCGCCTCGAGGCCGCTGCCGCCCAGGGCGTCGCCCTCGACGACCTCGACGTCGGACGCCCACGGGACGTCGCGCAGCCGGCTCGCGTCGCGGGTCATGGCGCGGATGCAGTGGCCCTCGGCGAGCAGCCGCGGCACCAGCCGTCCGCCGATGTAGCCGGTGGCACCGGTGACCAGGACCCTCATGGACGCAGTCTGCGGCACGCCACGAGCACCCGCTGTCGTGGGCGCTACTGCACCGGGCGCTCGAGCGCGCCGCTGTCGTCGCGCATGGCCTCGACCTCCCCGGGCGGGGCCGGGGCGTCGCGGCGGGACGACGGCGCCGGCGCCGGCGGCGGGTCGGTGACCGGAGTCGGATCTGCCTCGGGCGAGGTGCGTAGCCACAACGACCGCTGCGGGAGGGGGATCTCGATGCCCTCGGCGTCGAACGCCTCCTTGAGCCGGTGGCGCAGCTCGCGGGCGACCTTCCACTGCTCGAGCGGCGCGGTCTTGACGACCAGCCGGATGTCCATGCCGTCGGCGCCGAGCCGCTCGACGCCCCAGATCTCCGGCTCGGCAAGGACGAACTCGCCGACCTTGTCGCCCTCCCAGACCTCGCGCGCGACCCGCTCGATGACGTCCTCGGCGTGGTCCACGTTGGTGCCGTAGGCGACGGAGATGTCGAGCAGCGCGCGTGACCAGCCCTGGCTCATGTTGCCGACGCGCAGGACCTCGCCGTTGCGGACATACCAGACCGTTCCGTCGACGCTGCGCAGCCGAGTGACCCGCAGCCCCACCGCCTCGATGATGCCGCTGGCCTCACCGAGGTCGACCGCGTCGCCGACGCCGTACTGGTCCTCGAGGATCATCGCGATGCCGTTGAGGAAGTCCTTGACGAGGTTCTGCGCGCCGAAGCCGAGCGCGACGCCCAGGATCCCGGCCGAGGCCAGCACCGGCCCGAGGTCGACCCCCACCTCGCTCAGCACGGTCGTGAAGGCCACGCCCATGATCAGGATCGAGGCGCTGGACCGCAGGACGCTGCCGATGGTCTCGGCGCGCTGCCGGCGCCGCTCGTTCGCCACAGACGGCGACATGTCGAGCAGGCGCTGGCGCACGCTCTCGTGCCCGACGGGCCGGGCGATCGCCCGGGTGACCACCTTGTCGACCGCCCGGTGCACCAGGGCCCGGAGCAGGAAGGCGACCACCAGCACCAGGGCGATGCGCAGCGAGGCGGCGACCCAGTCCACGGCAAAGCCGGCGCCCTCGGCTGCGCCGTCCGGCAGGCGCTCGACGATGCTGCTGGGGCTTGGTTCGGGGGTCGAGGTCACAGATCGAGTCCTGTTCGTCGGGCGAGGAAGGACAGCGTGTCGACGCTCAGGCCGACGGTGCGGCTGACGGAGCGGGCGCCGTGGCCCACGTCGCGCTCGGCGCGCAGCAGCACCGGGGCGTCCGAGGTCGTCGCCCACTGAAGTGCTGCGCAGAGCTTGCGCGCGTGCAGCGGGTCGACCCGGCTGTCGCCGTCGAAGACGGTGAACAGCACTGCGGGATAGGCGGTCTCGGGCTCGACCCGGTGGTAGGGCGAGTAGGACAGCAACCAGCCGAGCTCCTCGGGGTCGGCCGAGGTGCCGTACTCGTCGTTCCAGGTGCGGCCGAGGCCGAACTGCTCATAGCGGACCATGTCGAGCAGCGGCGCGCTGCAGACCACGGCGGCGTACGCCGACGGGCGCTGGGTCAGGGCCGCGCCGACGAGCAGTCCGCCGTTGCTGCCGCCGTAGACGCCGAGCTGCTCCGGCGTGGTCCAGCCCTGCTCCAGGAGAGCGTCGGCGCAGGAGGCGAAGTCGTCGAAGACGTTCTGCTTGGCCTCGCGCATGCCGGCGCGGTGCCAGGCCTCGCCCTCCTCCGACCCGCCGCGCAGGTTCGCCACCACCCAGACCCCGCCCGCCTCGACCCACGCGAGCGCGCTGGCCGTGAAGGCCGGCGTGAGCGCGACGCCGAAGCCGCCGTACCCGTAGAGCACGGTGGGCCGCGGCCGGTCCGGGACGCCGCGCGGCGAGAGCACCTGCCCGCGCACGGTCGTGCCGTCGTACGACGTCCACTCGAGCGGCGTGGCGACCACCTCGCCGAGCTCGACCGAGCCGGGCGAGCCGGTCCAGACGTCGACGTCGCCGGTGGTGGCGTCGAGGACGAGCACCTGCCCCGGGGTGGTCGCGGTCGTCCAGGACAGCCAGGTGCGGGTGCCGCCGCGCGGATCGGCAGTGAGGCCGCCGGCGCTGCCCGCGCCCGGGAGCGGGACCGGAGTGACGCGATCGCCGTCGTGCAGGGCGACCTCGGAGCGCGCGTGCCTGCTGCGCAGGACTGCGAGCACGCCGTCGTCGAGCAGGACCCAGTCCTCGAGCACCGCGTCGGGCTCCTCGGCGAGCACGGTCGTCCAGTCCTGCGGGGCGGCCGGGTCGGCCACGCACAGCCGTCCGCGGGGGGCGTCGCGGTCCGTCGTCACCCACAGCCGGCCGTCGCGCTCGACGTGGGCCGAGCAGCGTGCGTCCACGCCGACCTGCACCTCCGCCGGGGGACCGTCCGACTCCAGGTCGAACAGCCACACGTCGTCGCGGGGGGCGGTGCCGGCGCTGGCCGTGACGACCAGCCAGCGGCCGTCGCGGGAGACCGAGCAGCCGTAGTAGTTGGTGGGGTCGAGCCCCTCGCCCCAGACGAGGTCGTCGGTGGCGGGGTCGGCGCCGACGACGTGCCGCCACACCCGGCGGTGGTACTGCTCCTCGCCGGCCGGGACGTCGCCGGGCGCGAGCCGCCGCACGTAGAAGAACGCCTCCCCGCCGGGCTGCCAGGCGACGGGGGAGTAGCGACAGCGGTCGACCGGCCCGTCGAGCCGCTCCCCGGTGGCGACGTTGACGACGTGCAGCAGTGACTCCTCGTCGCCGCCGGAGGAGAGCTGGTACGCCAGCCGGGTGCCCTCCTTGGACGGCGCCCAGGCGTCGAGGGTGGTGGCCCCCGTCGGGTCGAGCGCCACCGGGTCCAGCAGCACCCGCTCGGTGCCGTCGGGGTCGCGGGTGAGCAGGACGGCGTGCTCCTGGCCGGGCGCGCGGCGCAGCCAGAACGGCCGTCCCTCGCGCCAGGCGGGCGCGCCGACCGCGCCGGTCGCCAGCAGCGCCTCGAGCCGCGCGGCGAGCCGGTCCCGGCCCCGGAGGGCGTCCAGGTGGGCGCGCGCGAGCGTGTCCTGCGCTGCCGACCACGCGACGGTCTCCGGCGCGTCCGCGTCCTCCAGCCACCGGTAGGGGTCGGCGACCGGGCGGCCGTGCAGCTGGTCGACGAGGTCGAGCCGGGGGGCGGAGGGGTAGGGCACGCGTTCGACCCTAGGAGGCTCCCCGCGCGGCGAGCACCGCGGCGACGACCGCACCGGCGGTCCACGCGGCCGTGCGCGCCCAGTTCGTCCGGATCAGCCGGCGGGCGGCGTCGTCGTCGTACGCCGTGCCGAGGCGGGTGTGCAGCGGCACGGAGACGAGGACGGTCACGGCGACCGTCACTGCCGCCAGCGCGGCGGCGAGCAGGACGAGCGGGC
>JAJAYV010000233.1 GCA_026786045.1 Frankiaceae bacterium
GCCGGCAAGGCCGACTACGCCCGGCGCAAGGCCATCGTCGAGCCGGTCTTCGGCCAGATCGCCACCCTGCAAGGCAAACACGTCCTGCTCCGCGGCCTGGACAACGCCCGCAGCGAGTGGGAACTGCTCGCGACCTGCCACAACCTGCGCAAACTCCACGGCCACCTCGGAGCCGCTGGCCTGAGAAGCCTCCGACCGGCCATCTGAGGCCACCGGGCAAGCAGCCCGGACCATCAGCAGGGCTCCTGAGAGGAGCCCAGAGCAGCCGACGCTCGCCACAGCGACCCGCCGCCTCACAACCCCAGGCGTTACGCCGCCGCACCCTGGGCCCACGGTCAGCCGCTTGGCCCTTTCGGACCCACGCTCCTAGCCAGTGACCCGGCCGTCGCCACCCCGACGCGCCCCGCGGCCGCGGAGGGGGTAGGCAGGGGGCGTGGACGGGGACGGGTGGCTGGACTGCGCGTTGGGGCACCGGCACTGGGGGGTGCACGGAGCGGCCGGTCTGCTGGCCGTCGCACCCGGGCCGTACGTCCTGCTGCAGCACCGCGCGCCGTGGAGCCACGGCGGCGACACCTGGGGCGTCCCGGGCGGGGCGCGCACGAGCACCGAGACCGCCGAGCAGGCCGCGCGCCGCGAGACGGTCGAGGAGACCAGCCTCGACGTCGCACAGCTCGTCGTGCACGCCTCGCACGTCGTCGACCACGGCACCTGGAGCTACACGACCTTCGTCGCCAGCGTGCCGGAGCGGCTGCCGGTGGTGCCCGAGCGCGAGAGCGTCGACCTGCGCTGGGTCACCGTCCCCCGCGTGGTCGAGCTGCCGCTGCACCACGCCTTCGCCGAGGCCTGGCCGGCGCTGCAGCGGCTGCTGCCCGCGCAGTGACCGGGCCCGTGCCGGGCCGGTGGCCGGTGGCCTTCGGCACCGCCGAGCTGCTGCAGGACCTCGATCGCGACGACGCCTGGCTGCTCACCGTCGACGGGGTGGCCCAGTCCTACGTCGACCGGGCCGACCCGACCCACCTCGAGTTCGACTACGTGCGCCTGATGGGCGACGTGCTCGACGCGCTGCCCGACGGGCCGCTCACCGCCGTCCACCTGGGCGGCGGCGGCTGCACCCTGCCGCGTTACGTCGCGGCGACCCGGCCCGGCTCGCGGCAGCTCGTCGTCGAGGCCGACGCCGCGCTCGCGGATCTGGTGCGCACCAGCTTCGGGACCAAGGGGTTCCGGCTGCGCGTGGCCGACGCCCGGGCCGAGCTGCCGCTGCTGCGCCAGGGCGAGAGCGACCTGGTCGTGGCCGACGTCTTCGAGAGTGCCGTCATGCCGCTGTCGGTGACGACGCTGGAGTGGGTCGAGGCGGTCAAGCGGCTGCTGCGGCCCGATGGCGTGCACGTGGTCAACGTCGCCGACGGCCGGCCGCTCGCCTTCGCCCGGGCCCAGGTGTCGACGCTGCTGGCGGTGTTCGCGCACGTCGTGCTGCTCGCCGACCCGGCGGTGCTGCGGGGCCGGCGCTTCGCCAACCTCGTGCTCGCCGCCTCGGACGCGCCGCTGCCGGTGGACCCGCTGACCCGCACCGTCTCGCGGGCTGCGGGCCGGGCGCGGCTCGTGACCGGCGACGCCCTGCGCGACTTCACCGGCGGCGCCGCCGTCGTCACCGACGCGACCGCGCAGTCGGCGCCGCGGCCCCCGCCGAACCTGTTCCGCCGCTGACGGTCCGGCGAGGGGCGCTCAGACGTCGCTGGTCTGCTCGACCAGCTCGCGGACGACCGCCGTGAGCCCGGCGCGCTCGGCGGTGCGGCGCTGCTCGGCCGCCGACGTCCCGCGGGCCAGGGCTTGCTCGGTCAGCGCGCTGACCTCGTCCCAGTCGCCGGTGGCCTCGAGGTCGTCCCGCAGCCGGTCGAGCAGGCCGCGGACGAGCGCCGCCGCCGGCGCCTTCTCCCCCGTGTGCAGGTCCACCAGCGCACCCTCGAGCCCGAAGCGGGCGGCCCGCCAGCGCGCGGCGCGGACCACCTCGGCCCGGGGGGTGGGGAACGGCTCCTCGCGCTCGGCCTGCGCCGCGACGACCCGCACCAGCGCGCGGGTCAGCCCGGCCTGCAGCACGGCGTCGTCGAGCCGCGGGCAGGCGTCGGCCACCCGCACCTCGACCGTCGGGTAGAGCGAGGAGGGGCGGGCGTCCCAGTAGAGCCCCCGGGCGTCGTCGACCACCCCGGTCGCGACCAGTGAGGCCACCAGCTCGTCGTACGCCGCACGGCTGCCGAGCAGCTCTTGCGACCCGGTGACCGGGAAGCGGGCGAACCACAGCGTGCGGTAGCTGGCGTAGCCGGTCTCGGCGCTCTCCCAGAACGGCGAGCTGCCCGAGAGCGCGAGCAGCACGGGCAGGTCGACCCGCAGCCGGTCGACGACGGCGACGGCCAGCTCGGGCTCGGGCACCGACACGTGGACGTGCTGCCCGGCGATGAGCTGCTGGGTGGCCAGCGCCGCGTAGCGCTCGCGCACCCGCAGGTAGCGCGGGTGGTCGGTGAGCCGCTGCTCGCTCCAGTGGGCGGTCGGGTGGCTGCCGGCCGACAGGATGCGGCAGCCGTGCCGCCGGGCCGCCTCGTCGGCGCCCTGACGGAGTCGGACGAGGTGGTCGCGCACCTCCTTGAGGGAGGTGCTGACCGGCGTCGCGGTCTCGAGCTGGCTGGTGCTGATCTCGCTCTGCGCCTGGGCGCCGAGCAGGCCGATCGCCTCCGGCACGACGCCGGGGGCGTCGGCCAGCGCCATCGTCTCGGCGTCGACGAGGTGGAACTCCTCCTCGACGCCCAGCGTCACCCCCACCTCGGTCACCCGGGCATCCTGCCAGCCGGGCTGCGGCGGCCGGTCAGCGCGAGGCGGCGGAGGTGTAGGCGCGCACCGACAGCGGCACGAACACCGCCAGGATGATCCCCACCCACAGCAGGGTGTAGAGCACCGGGTGCTGCAACGACCACACGTCGGGCACCGGCGTGCCGGGCCCGACGTTGCCGAACAGCTCGCGGGCCGCCTGGGTCACCGACGACACCGGGTTCCACTCCGCGAAGGTCCGCAGCGGACCCGGCAGGCCCGCGCTCGGCACGAAGGTGTTGGCGATGAACGTGATCGGGAAGATCACGATGAAGGACGCGCTCTGCACGACCTCGACCGACGGCACGATGAGGCCGACCCACGCCATGATCCAGGAGACGGCGTAGGCGAACAGCAGCAGCAGCAGGAAGCCGCCGAGCGCCTCGAGGAACGAGGTGCGGATCCGCCAGCCGACGAGCAGCCCGGTCAACGACATCACCGTGATCACCAGGACGTTGTTGAGCACGTCGCTGGTCGTGCGGCCGACGAGCACCGCCGTGCGCGACATGGGCAGCGACCGGAAGCGGTCGATGATGCCCTTCTTGATGTCCTCCGCGAGGCCGGCTCCGGTGAGCGTGGCGCCGAAGATGACGGTCTGCGCGAAGATCCCGGCGATGAGGAACTCCCGGTAGTCCACACCGCCTGGGTCGATCGCGCTGCCGAAGACGTAGGCGAACAGCAGGATGAACATGATCGGCTGCAGCGTCGTGAAGACCAGCAGCTCTGGGACCCGCTTGATCTTGATCAGGTTGCGTTTGGCGACGACGGTTCCGTCACCGAGCGCCGCGAGCAGGGCGCTCATCGGGCGGCCTCCGCCTTCTCGGCCTCGGTGGCGTGACCGGTCAGGGACAGGAAGACGTCGTCGAGGGTCGGCCGCCGCAGCGCGACGTCGAGCACCTCGATGCCGGCGGCGTCGAGCCGGGCCAGCGCGTCGACGAGCACCTTGCCGCCGCCGCTGACCGGCGCCGTCAGCCGCCGGGTGTGGACGTCGACGAGCACCTCGCCGGTAGCGATGCCGGCCAGCACAGCGCGCCCCTCCTCGAGGTCGCCGGCGGCGCCGAGCACCACCTCGACCCGCTCGCCGCCGACCTGCGACTTGAGCACGTCGGCGGTCCCCTGGGCGATGGCCTGGCCGTGGTCGATGACGACGATCTGGTCGGCGAGCAGGTCGGCCTCCTCGAGGTACTGCGTCGTGAGCAGCAGGGTCGTGCCGCCGCGGACGAGCTCGCGGATGACCTCCCACATGTCGCTGCGGCTGCGCGGGTCGAGGCCGGTGGTCGGCTCGTCGAGGAACAGCACCGGCGGGTCGGCGACCAGCGCCCCGGCGAGGTCGAGCCGGCGGCGCATGCCGCCGGAGTAGCCCTTGACGGGGCGGTCGGCGGCCTCGGTGAGGTCGAAGCGCTCGAGCAGCTCGCGGGCCCGCTCCCGCGAGCGGGCACGGCCCAGCCGGTAGAGCCGGCCGATCATGTCGAGGTTCTCGAAGCCGGTGAGGTACTCGTCGACTGCGGCGTACTGCCCCGACAGGCCGATGGACCGGCGGACGCCCGCGGGGTCCTTGAGGACGTCGATGCCGGCCACCTCGGCGCTGCCCTCGTCGGGCACGAGCAGCGTGGTGAGGATCCGCACGGCCGTCGTCTTGCCGGCGCCGTTGGGCCCGAGCAGGCCGAGCACGGTGCCCTCCTCGACCTCGAGGTCCAGCCCGCCGAGGGCGGTGACGTCGCCGTACCTCTTGACCAGTCCTCGTGCACGCACCTGAACAGCCACGCCGGTCCCCTCCCCTGTCGCGGGGGGCGGGGCGCGGGCGGGCCGCCCCCCACCCGCCCCCCCCCCCCCCCCCCCGCCCGGGGGGGGGCCGCGGGGCAGCCCGCTCACGGGCGCCCGCCGCGACGCGGCGCCGGCGCGCCTCATGGGTTGGTCTCACGAGTCCGTCCACCCCGGCGCCGTCGCGCCCCGGGCGTACGCGCTGGCGGCGACGATGGCCTCCCGGGCC
>JAJAYV010000234.1 GCA_026786045.1 Frankiaceae bacterium
CGGTCGAACAGCGCGGGGGGCGGGCCGCCGACCGGCGCGGTCACGAGCGGCGTCTCAGGCCCGGACGCGGGCCGGGTCGAGGGCGACGACCAGCTCGACCTCGACCGGCGCGTCGAGCGGCAGGGCCGCCACGCCGACGGCTGACCGGGCGTGCCGGCCGGCGTCGCCGGGGAAGACGTCGCCGAGCAGCTCGGAGGCGCCGTTGACGACGCCCGGCTGGCCGGTGAAGTCGGGCGTAGAGGCGACGAAGCCGACGACCTTGACGACCTGGACGACGGCGTCGAGCCCGACGAGCGCGTCGATCGCGGCCAGGCCGTTCAGCGCGCAGGTGCGCGCCAGCTCCTTGGCCTGCTCGGGGGTGACCTGCGCGCCGACCTTGCCGGTCGCCGGCAGCTCGCCGTCGACCATCGGCAGCTGGCCGGAGGTGAAGACCAGATCGCCGCTGCGGACGGCCGGGACGTAGGCCGCGACCGGCGGCACGACCGGCGGCAGCGCCAGGCCGAGCTCGGCCAGCCGCTCCGCGACCGTCATGCCTTCTGCCGCTTGAACCAGGCCACCAGCTGGTCGCCGCCTCCCGGCCCCGGCACGACCTGGACCAGCTCCCAGCCGTCCTCGCCCCAGTTGTCGAGGATCTGCTTCGTCGCGTGGACGAGCAAGGG
Source organism: Frankiaceae bacterium (assembly GCA_026786045.1). Taxonomy (GTDB): domain Bacteria; phylum Actinomycetota; class Actinomycetes; order Mycobacteriales; family SCTD01; genus SCTD01. The sequence goes on from JAJAYV010000234.1 coordinate 660, forward strand.
CACCGTCGCGTACTCCCACTTCTGCATGGGTCGAAGGGTACGACCCTCAGTCACCTCGCTCCTCGGCCGCCCGCTCAGACCGACGTCGCCCTCCCCCGGCACGGCGGGCCGTCGCGGGCCCGCCTAGCCTGACCGCGTGGCGGACTTCCCGGACGTGCGGCTGCACGTCGTGACCGGCAAGGGCGGCACCGGCAAGTCCACCGTGGCGGCCGCGCTCGCGCTGGCCCTGGCCTCGGGCGGCAAGCGCGTCCTGCTCGCCGAGGTGGAGGGCCGCCAGGGCATCGCCCAGCTCTTCGACACCCCGCCGCTGCCGTACGAGGAGCGCAAGGTCGCGGTGGCGCGCGGAGGCGGGGACGTCTACGCGCTGGCGATCGACCCCGAGGACGCGCTGCTCGACTACCTGCACATGTTCTACCGGCTGTCCCGCACCGGCGTGGCCGCCCGCACGCTGCGCCGCATGGGCGCGATCGACTTCGCCACGACGGTCGCGCCGGGCCTGCGCGACGTCCTGCTCACCGGCAAGGTGAAGGAGGCCGTGGTCCGCAAGGGCCCGAGAGGCAGCGGCCACGCGTACGACGCCGTCGTGATCGACGCGCCGCCCACCGGCCGCATCGCGCGCTTCCTCAACATCAGCCACGAGATCGGCGGTCTGGCCAAGGTCGGTCCGCTGAAGTCGCAGTCCGACGGCGTCATGGCCGTGCTGCGGTCCCCGCAGACGGCCGTGCACCTGGTGACACTGCTCGAGGAGATGCCGGTCCAGGAGACGATCGACGGGGTGCAGGAGCTGCACGCGGTCGGCCTGCCGGTCGGCGCCGTGGTCGTCAACGCGGTGCGCGAGGCGGTCCTGCCGCCCGCCCACCTCGCCGCCGCCGAGCTCGGCGGGCTGGACCGCGAGGCGCTCGCCGTCGGGCTCAAGGCCGCCGGGCTCGACCCGACCGAGGCGCTGGTGAGCGAACTGACAGCAGAGGCCGCCGATCACGCGACCCGGGTCGCACTCGAGGAGCGCGGCCGCGCCGCGCTGGCCGCGCTCGACCGCCCGTCGTACGAGCTGCCGCTGCTACCGGACACGGTCGACCTGGCCGGGCTCTACGAGCTGGCCGCCGCTCTCGAGGCGCAGGGGATGGTCTGATGGCCAAGGGCACGGCGAGAAGAGCCCCCGCGATGGACGTCGACGCGGTCCTCGACTCCGCGAAGATCCTGGTCTGCACCGGCTCCGGCGGCGTCGGCAAGACGACGACCGCCGCGGCGCTGGCGTTGCGCGCGGCCGAGCGCGGCCGTCGCACCGTGGTGCTCACCATCGACCCGGCGCGCCGGCTGGCGCAGTCGATGGGCCTGTCCGAGCTCGACAACACCCCGCGCCGGGTCGAGGCCGTCGACGGCTCCAAGGGCGGCTCGCTAGACGCGATGATGCTCGACATGAAACGGACGTTCGACGAGATCGTCGTGACGCACGCCGAGCCCGGCAAGGCCGACGCGATCCTCCAGAACCCCTTCTATCAAGCACTTTCCTCGTCCTTCGCCGGCACGCAGGAGTACATGGCGATGGAGAAGCTCGGGCAGCTCAAGGCGACGTCGGACTACGACCTCATCGTCGTCGACACCCCGCCGACCCGCTCCGCGCTGGACTTCCTCGACGCGCCCGAGCGGCTCACGGCCTTCCTCGACGGCCGCATGGTGCGGATCCTGCTCGCCCCGGCCAAGGCCGGTGGCAAGGCCTACCTCAAGGTCGTCACGACCGGCTTCAACGTCTTCACCTCGGTCATCACCCGGATCATCGGCGCGCAGGTGCTGCAGGACGTCTCGCAGTTCGTCGCCGCACTCGAGACGATGTTCGGCGGCTTCCGCGAGCGGGCGCAGGCCACCTACGACCTGCTCAAGGCCCCCGGCACGTCCTTCGTCGTCGTGGCCACCCCCGAGCGCGACGCGCTGCGCGAGGCGTCGTACTTCGTCGAGCGGCTCGCCGAGGAGTCGATGCCGCTGGCCGGCCTGGTCGTCAACCGCGTGCACCGCTCCGGCAGTGCGACGCTCACGAGCGAGCGCTCCACCGCCGGCGCCCAGCAGCTCGACGAGCTCGGCGGCCACGAGCTGACGGCCGCGGTGCTGCGCCTGCACGCCGGCCGGATGGCGCTGGCCTCCCGCGAGCGGCGGCTGCAGGACCGGTTCTCCGGCGCGCACCCGGGCGTGCCCGTCGTCGAGGTCGCCGCCCTGCCGGGCGACGTGCACGACCTGGACGGCCTGCGGGCCGTCGGCGAGGACATGGCGTCCGGCAAGGCCGCCGCCGTCCCGGCCTGAGCCCGCTCCGGCGCTCGGGTCTAGCCGACCTTGGTGGCGGCCTCGTGCTCGGCGCGCGCGCTGTCGAGCAGCTCGCGCCAGCTGACGACGGCGGGGCGGCGGCGCAGCAGCGCCCGGCGCTCGCGCTCGGTCATCCCGCCCCAGACGCCGAACTCGACGCGGTTGTCGAGGGCGTCGGACAGGCACTCGGTGCGGACCGGGCAGCCCATGCAGACGGCCTTGGCGCGGTTCTGCGCCGCACCCGTGACGAACAGCTCGTCGGGGTCGGCGTCCCGGCAGGCGGACACGGCCGTCCAGGCCTGCGGGTCGATCGCGAAGACGCTCATGGGGCATGTCCTGACGTGAGGGGACCGGCGAGGGGACCGGCTCTTACACCGTAGGAACCCGTCGCCACCGCCGTCAGGCCCGAGAGGCCTATCTTGGGGTAGTCCGTCGGGACTAGCCCAAATGCGGCGACCTGCTCGCACGGCGTGGCGGGTCACGACCGGCCTGCCGCCGTACCCTGGGCAGGTGTCGTCCTTCTCCCGCCTGCTCGACTCCGCCCCTTCCCGGCTCGGCGAGGCCCTGATCGCGAGCGTGATCAGCGGTCTCGTGCTGGCCGGCGTGGCCTTCCCGCTGATCGGCGGCGTGGGCCTCGCGGCCAAGGCTGCCTCCGACGAGTTCCTCGTCCTGCCGGCCGAGCTGAAGACCACGCCGCTGGCCCAGCGCAGCCGGATCCTGGCCGCGGACGGCTCGCTGCTGGCCGTGCTCTACCGAGAGAACCGCGTGCTCGCGCCGCTCGGCGACATCCCCGATCTGACGCGCAAGGCCGTCATGGCGGTGGAGGACTCGCGCTTCTACGCGCACAACGGCATCGACTACAAGGGCACGCTGCGCGCCGCCGTCGAGAACAGCCAGGCCGGCGAGGTCACCCAGGGCGGGTCGACGCTCACCCAGCAGTACGTCAAGAACGCGCTGCTGCAGGCCGCCAACACCAAGGCCGGCCAGGACGCCGCCCGCGAGCCGACCCTCGAGCGCAAGCTCAAGGAGGCCCGCTACGCGCTGGCGATCGAGCAGGAGCTGTCCAAGGACGAGATCCTCGAGCGCTACCTGAACATCGCCTACTTCGGCAACGGCGTGTACGGCATCGGCACGGCCGCGAGCTTCTACTTCGGCAAGCCGGTGCAGGAGCTGACCCTCGAGGAGGGCGCGCTGCTGGCCGGCATCGTCCAGAGCCCGGGCCGCTTCGACCCGGTCAAGGCGATGGCCGACCCCGCGCAGATGGAGCGGCTGCTCGACCGGCGCAACCTCGTGCTCGGCCGGATGCAGTCCGAGGGCTTCGTCTCCGCCGAGCAGCTGGTCGCCGCCCGCTCCGTCGTCCCGGCGTTGAACATCCAGCCGGTCCTGTCCGGCTGCGAGAACCCCGGCGTCACCGCGCCCTTCTTCTGCGACCACGTCCGGACCGTCCTGGAGCGCACCCCCGTCGGGGCCGCGCTCGGCGCGACGCTCGAGGAGCGCCAGGACCGGCTGCTCGCCGGCGGCCTCACCATCAAGACGACGCTGGACCCGGCCGTCCAGCGCGCCGCGCAGACCGCCGCGGACGAGCAGATCCCGCGCGACGACCCGTACCAGGCGGCCACGGCCATCAACAGCGTCGAGCCAGGCACCGGCAACATCAAGGCGATGGCGGTCAACCGCTTCTACAGCGAGGAGCAGCTGCCGGGCCACAGCAAGCTCAACCTCGCGACCGGCGGCTCGAGCGGCATGCAGGCCGGCTCGACCTTCAAGCCGTTCGTGCTGACCGCCGCGCTCCAGCAGGGCATCCCGCTCAGCTTGAGCCTGTACTCGCCGAACCGCTACACCTCCGACGTGTTCCTCGACTACACCCCCGAGGGCACCAAGCCGTACTCGCTCAGCAACGCCGGCGACTCCGAGACCGGCGGCGGCACTTTCGACCTGCGCACCGGCACCTGGAACTCCGTCAACACCTTCTACGTCCAGCTGGCCGAGCGCACCGGTGTCGAGCAGCCGCCGGCCGTCGCCGAGTCGCTCGGCGTCAAGCAGTTCAAGGACGGCGACCCCACCGAGCCGCTGCTGCGCGGCGGGTCCTTCACGCTCGGCGTCAACGAGGTCAGCCCGCTGGCGATGGCCGGCGCCTACGCGACCTTCCCGGCGCACGGGAAGTTCTGCCCGCCCAAGGCGGTCGTCGAGGTGCTGGACTCCAGCGGCCAGCCGATCGAGCTGGCCCAGGAGGACTGCCGGCAGGCCATCGAGCCGCAGATCGCCGACACCGTCACCGACATCCTCCGCGGCGTGGTCGAGCGCGGCACTGCCCGCGGCGCGCAGATCGGCCGCGAGGCGGCCGGCAAGACCGGGAGCACCAACGGCTCGCGCGCCGCGTGGTTCGCCGGCTTCACCCCCGAGCTCGCGACGACCGTCTGGGTCGGCAAGCCGCAGCCGGAGAACATGCAGCGGGTCCAGATCAACGGCCGCTACTACCCGCAGGTCTACGGCGGCACGATCCCGGCCTCGATCTGGCGGCAGACCATGAGCACCGCGCTCGAGAAGCTCGAGCCCAGCCGCTTCACCCGCCCCGACGGGACCGTCGGCCAGGGCGACGACCGGATCGTCCCCGACCTGCGCGGCCTGCCGTACGACGTCGCCGTCGAGACGCTGCGCGAGGCCGGCTTCGGCATCCGCGACGGCGGCCGCGTCGCCGCCGCACCGGTCAGGCGCGGGGCGGTCGCCTACACCTCGCCGCGGGCAGGGCGCACCGCGCGCGTCGGCTCCAGAGTCACGATCTTCACGTCGAACGGGCGGGAAGCCCTCGTCGAACCGGAGCCGGAGCCGGAGCCCGCGCAGGAACCGGCCGCCGAGCCGGCTGCGGAGGAGCCCGCCGGACCGGGGAACGGGAACGGCAACCCCGGCGGCGGGAACGGCAACGGCTGACCCAGCTCGCCGACCGCCCGCCGTCCGCCCGCCCGCCGTGGAGCCCAGCATGCGGTTCCGCGGCCACTCGAAGCCGCGTGGAGGGCTCCGGAGCTCGACGGCAATCCCGCGCGGCGACTACTGCGCCGGGGGCTACTGCGCGAGCGCTGCGCGGACGGCGGCGGCCACCCGGCCGCCCTCGGCCCGGCCGGCGACCGACGGGCCGACGACCTTCATGACCGCGCCCATGGCCTGCGGCCCGGTCGCGCCGGACTCCTGCACGCTGCGCGCAACGATCTCCTGCAGCTCTGCGTCGGACAGCTGAGCCGGCAGGTAGGTCTCCAGCAACGCCTCTTCGGCCAGCTCGCGCTCGGCCCGCTCGTCGGCCCCGCCGGAGCGGAAGGCCTCCGCTGCCTCGCGGCGCTTCTTGGCCTCGCGGGCCACGACCTTGAGCTCCTCCTCGCCCGACAGCGTGCGGGCCGCCTTGCCGGCGACCTCCTCGTTGCCGATCGCGGTGAGCGCCATCCGCAGCGTCGACGTGCGCAGCTCGTCGCGCGCCTTCATCGAGGTGGTGAGGTCCTGCTTCAGCCGGTCCTTGAGCTCGCCCATGCCCTGACCCTACGGTCCGGCCCCGGCTGCGGACGGGTCGTGCCGCCTAGGGTGACGCGGTGCGCCCGACCCCCCTGCTCGCTACCGGTGCGGTCGGGCTTGCCGCGTGGCCGTTCGTCGAGCCGCACCTGCCGGTGCTCCGCCGCAGGACCGTGCCGGTGCTGCCGACCGGCTGGGCGCCGCTGCGCGTGCTGCACCTGTCGGACCTGCACCTGCTGCCCCAGCACCGCCGGCGCGCGGCCTGGGTCCGCTCGCTGGCCGAGGAGGGCGCCGACCTGGTCGTGTCCACCGGGGACCACGTCTCCTCCGCCGCTGCCTTCCCGCTCCTCGCCGACACCCTCGGCGCGCTGACGGCCGACGGCGCCCCGGCGGTCTTCGTCCCGGGCAACAACGACTACTTCACCCCCATCCGCCCGTCGCCAGCGGGCTACCTGCGCAAGGGCGCGAGCCGGCGGCGAGCGGCCGACCTGCCGTGGGAGCAGGGCGCCCGCCTGCTCCAGGAGCGCGGCTGGACCGACCTCACCCACCTGCGCACCACCCTGCAGGTCGCCGGCCGCCCCGTCGTCCTCACCGGCACCGACGACGCGCACCTTCGCCGCGACCGGTACGGCCTGGTCGCCGGTCCCGTGGCCGGCTTCGGCCTGGGGATCACGCACACCCCCCAGCGGGCGCTGCTGCGGGCCTTCGAGCGGGACGGCCACGCGCTCGTCCTGGCGGGCCACACGCACGGCGGCCAGCTGCGGGTGCCCGGCCTCGGCCCGCTGGTCACCAACTGCGACCTGCAGCGGCACCGGGCGCGCGGACTGACCCGCGGCGAGGGCGGCTGGCTGCACGTCAGCGCCGGTCTGGGCAGCTCGCCGTACCTGCCGGTCCGCTTCTGCTGCCGCCCGGAGGCCACGCTGCTCGAGCTGGTCGGCGGTCGCTAGCGGCGTCCGGTAGTCTCAGCGGCGCACGACCGGGGTGTGGCGCAGCTTGGTAGCGCGCTGCGTTCGGGACGCAGAGGTCGCAGGTTCAAATCCTGTCACCCCGACTCCGACCCTCCTCCCGAGGAGAGTCCAGCGGTCCCGAGAAGGGCATCGGCGTACGTCAGCCGGTGCCCTTCGCTGCATCCGGGAGCCGTCACCTGGCTCACCGTGCGGGCCTGTCGGTCCAGCCGTCCTGGTGCAGCCATCGTCGGTCGCGCAGGCGCAGGGTCTTGTGGCCGGTGTGCAGGTCGTGGTGGTGGCGGTCGCAGATCCAGACGGTGTCGGCCAGGCTGGTCCGGCCGGTTCTGGCCCAGGCATCAGGGTGGTGCGGGACCAGCCGCTGCCGGGTCCGCAGCGGCAGCCGGCGATCTGACACCGGTTGCCGGTCTCGATCTTCTTGATCC
>JAJAYV010000235.1 GCA_026786045.1 Frankiaceae bacterium
CCCCACCGCGCGGCCATGCGCGTGCTGGCCCACGGGCTCGAGGGCCTGGGGGTCCTCGAGGACGCTGAGGCGGCGCTCGCCGAGGACGCCCAGCTCTACCGCCGCTACACCCTGCACGGCGTCAGCCACATGCTCGGCCTCGACGTGCACGACTGCGCGCATGCCCGCTCCGAGGTCTACCGCAAGGGCCCGCTGCAGCCGGGCTACGTGCTGACCGTCGAGCCGGGGCTGTACTTCCAGCCCGACGACCTCACCGTGCCAACGGACCTCCGCGGGATCGGGGTGCGGATCGAGGACGACATCGTGGTCACCGACGGCGACCCGGTCAACCTGTCGGCAGCGCTGCCCCGCAACGCCGACGGCGTCGAGGGCTGGATGCAGGGGCTGCTGCCGTGAAGCAGATCCGGGCCGAGATGGCGGCCACCGTCTGGAAGGTCGTCGCGGCCGAGGGCGACGTCGTCGGGCCTGATGACGTCCTGCTCGTCCTGGAGTCGATGAAGATGGAGATCCCCGTCGTTGCGGAGGTGGCGGGCACCGTCAGCTCGCTGCCGGTCGGCGAGGGCGGACTGGTGCAGGAGGGCGACGTCCTGGCCGTCATCGGCAAGGGCTACAGCCCGCCCGGGCTCGCGCCGAAGAGGACTCCGTGACGTCCTCGATCGAGCCCTTCCTCCGCGCTCTCGTAGAGTGCGGCGGGTCCGACCTGCACTGCAAGGTCGGCTCCCCGCCTCGGGTGCGGATCGACGGCAAGCTCCGCAAGCTGCAGACCCGAGACCTCACGGCCGCGGACACCCACCAGATGGTGCGCGAGGTGCTGCGCGAGGACCTGGTCGAGGAGTTCCACAAGAGCAACGAGGCCGACTTCGCGTACGCGCTCAGCGGGGTCGGGCGCTTCCGCGTCAACGCCTTCCGCTCCCGCGGGTCCTGCGGCCTGGTGTTCCGGCGGGTCAGCGTCGGCGCGATCCCGCTGACCGACCTCGGCCTGCCGCCGGTGCTCGCGTCGCTGGCGATGGAGCCGCGCGGCCTGGTGCTGGTCACCGGCCCGACCGGCTCGGGCAAGACCACCACGCTGGCCGGGATGATCGACCACATCAACGCCAACAAGGAGGTGCACATCGTCACTATCGAGGACCCGATCGAGGTGCTGCACTTCGACAAGATGGCGATGGTCAACCAGCGCGAGGTCCGGGTCGACACCGAGGACTTCGTGACCGCGATGCGCGCCGCGATGCGGCAGGACCCCGACGTCATCCTGATCGGCGAGATGCGCGACCACGAGACCGTCAAGGCCGGCCTCGCCGCCGCCGAGACCGGCCACTTCGTCATGTCGACGCTGCACACCACCGACGCCGCCGAGACGATCAACCGGGTCATCGACTTCTTCCCGCCGCACGAGCAGAAGCAGGTCCGCCTGGCGTTGGCCGGGGCGCTGCGCGGCATCATCTGCCAGCGCCTGGTGCCCCGCGCCGACGGCGAGGGTCGCTGCGTCGTCATGGAGATCGCCGTCAACACCGGCCGCATCGCCGACGCGATCGCCGACCCCGACAAGACGAGCACCATCCCCCAGCTCATCAGCGAGGGCACCTACTACGGGATGCAGACCTTCGACCAGCACCTGGTCTCGTTCATCCGTGACGGCGTCATCACGATGGAGGCCGCGCTGGCCGCGTCGACCTCGCCGCACGACCTGACCGTCGAGCTGCGCCGCCTCGGCCTGGTCGCCTAGTCCGACCCGCCGGCGCGGGCGGTCACCCCGTGACGGTGCCGTGCTCGACGCAGCGGGCCGACCAGCCCGTCGGCGTCACCTGCACCACCATCCGACGCCGGCACTGCGCGCAGTAGCGGGGCGGGTCCAGCGAGGCTGCCCGCCGGCAGGCGGCGTGTCCCTCGGGGGTGAGCTCCGAGCCGCACTGCCCGCACCACGGCGCCAGCGGCAGCGCGTAGGCCCGCAGTTGCAGGCCCGGGACCGGTGACCAGTCGAAGGACGGCGTCCGCACGAAGCCGGCCCGCTCGTACAGGCGGTGCGCGGCCGTCATCGAGTCCTGCGAGGACAGCCGCACCAGCGTGCAGCCGTCGGCACGGGCGGCGTCCAGGCAGGCCTGCACCAGCGCCGCCCCGGCGCCCGACCCGCGGGCTTCCGGCGAGACCACCAGCATCCGGATCACCGCCTCGCCCGGCACGGCCTGCTCGGCCCAGTCCCCGCCGCGCGTGGCAACGGTGACCGCCCCGATCAGCCGGTCGTCGGCCTGCGCCACGAGCACCGTGGCGGTCTGGGCCCGGGAGCCGACCGCGCGCAGCTGCGGCTCGTACCGCTCGTCGCCGTAGCCCTCGCCGAGGTAGACCCGGGCGGTGAGCTCGGCCACCGCCGCATGATCGGCGGGCTGGGCGGTGCGGACGGTGGCAGGCACGATTGGTGTCTACCGCAGTCGCGCGCTCCTGGTCCTCGGCGTGCTCCTAGCCCCTGGTCCCTGCGGGGGAGCGCGGCTACGGTGCGGCCCATGAGCGCCAAGGACGCGTCGCGGCCGGCGCCGCACGTCGCCGACAGCCACGGGCTCATCCGCGTCCAGGGAGCGCGGGTGAACAACCTCAAGGACATCAGCGTCGAGCTCCCGAAGCGTCGGCTGACCGTCTTCACCGGCGTGTCCGGGTCGGGCAAGAGCTCGCTGGTGTTCGGCACGATCGCCGCGGAGTCCCAGCGGATGATCAACGAGACCTACAGCGCGTTCGTCCAGGGCTTCATGCCCACCCTGGCAAGGCCCGAGGTCGACCTGCTCGACGGCCTGACCACCGCGATCCTCGTCGACCAGCAGCGGCTCGGCGCCGACCCCCGCTCTACGGTCGGCACCGTCACCGACGCCAACGCGATGCTGCGGATCCTGTTCAGCCGGCTGGGCGCGCCGCACATCGGCTCGTCGCAGGCGTTCTCCTTCAACGTCGCATCGATCAGCGGCGCCGGCGCCGTCACCCTCGAGAAGGGCGGGCGCACCACCAAGGAGCGGCGCAGCTTCACCATCGTCGGCGGCATGTGCCCGCGGTGCGAGGGGCGTGGCGCGGTGAACGACATCGACCGCACCCAGCTCTACGACGACAGCAAGTCGCTCGCCGAGGGCGCGCTGACGATCCCGGGCTACAGCATGGAGGGCTGGTACGGCCGGATCTTCAGCGGCTCGGGCTTCTTCGACATGGACAAGCCGATCCGCAGGTACACCAAGCGGGAGCTCGAGGACCTGCTCCACCGCGCACCCACCAAGATCAAGGTCGACGGCATCAACCTCACGTACGAGGGGCTGATCCCGCGGATCCAGAAATCCTTCCTGGCCAAGGACGTCGACGCGATGCAGCCGCACGTCCGGGCGTTCGTCGAGCGGGCGGTGACCTTCGCGACCTGCCCCGAGTGCGACGGCACCCGGCTGAGCGCGCTGGCGCGGTCGTCCAAGGTGAAGGGCATCTCCATCGCCGACGCCTGCGCCCTGCAGATCAGCGACCTCGCTGCCTGGGTGCGCGGGCTCGACGGGCCGACGGTGGCGCCGCTGCTGGGGTCGCTTGGAGAGACCCTCGACTCCTTCACCGAGATCGGGCTCGGCTACCTCTCGCTCGACCGGACGACGGGCACGCTGTCGGGAGGTGAGGCGCAGCGCACGAAGATGGTCCGCCACCTCGGCTCCTCGCTCACCGACGTCACCTACGTCTTCGACGAGCCCACGGCCGGCCTGCACCCCCACGACGTCCGGCGTATGGACGACCTGCTGCTCCGGCTGCGCGACAAGGGCAACACCGTGCTGGTGGTCGAGCACGAGCCCGAGGTAATCGAGATCGCCGACCACGTAGTTGATCTCGGGCCCGGGGCTGGCCCCGCCGGCGGGACCGTCTGCTACGAGGGGACCGTGGCCGGGCTGCGGGCCAGCGGCACCCTCACCGGCCGGCACCTCGACGACCGGGCCGCGCTTCGGCCGTCGGTGCGCACGCCGTCGGGGGTGCTGGAGGTGCGCGGCGCCAGCACGCACAACCTGAAGGACGGCGACGTCGACGGCCCGCTCGGGGTCCTCGTCGCCGTCACGGGGGTGGCGGGCTCGGGCAAGAGCTCGCTGATCTCCGGCTCGATCGCCGGGCGCGACGGCGTGGTCTGGGTGGACCAGACCCCGATCCGCGGCTCGCGACGGAGCAACCCGGCGACCTACACCGGACTGCTCGAGCCCGTCCGCAAGGCCTTCGCCAAGGCCAACGGCGTGAAGCCTGCGCTGTTCAGCGCCAACTCCGAGGGCGCCTGCCCGGCGTGCAACGGCGCCGGCGTGATCTGGACCGACCTCGCCATGATGGCCGGCGTCTCGACGACCTGCGAGGAGTGCGAGGGCAAGCGCTTCCAGGCTGCGGTGCTGGAGCACCGGCTCGGCGGCCGGGACATCAGCGAGGTCCTGGCAATGCCGGTCAGCGAGGCGGCGGAGTTCTTCGGCTCCGGCCAGGCGCAGACGCATGCCGCGCACGTCGTCCTGCGCCGGCTCGCCGACGTCGGGCTCGGCTACCTCAGCCTCGGCCAGCCGCTCACGACCCTGTCCGGCGGCGAGCGGCAGCGGCTCAAGCTGGCCACCCACCTCGGCGGCAAGGGCGGGGTCTACGTCCTCGACGAGCCGACCACCGGCCTGCACCTCGCCGACGTCGAGCAGCTGCTCGGCCTGCTCGACCGGCTCGTCGACGCCGGCACCTCGGTCATCGTCATCGAGCACCACCTGGCGGTCATGGCGCACGCCGACTGGATCATCGACCTCGGCCCCGGTGCCGGCCACGACGGCGGCCGGATCGTCTTCGAGGGCACCCCGGCCGACCTCGCGGCATCCGCGTCCACGCTCACCGGCGAGCACCTCGCGGCCTACGTAGCCGGCTGACCCCCCGCGTCATCCGAGCAGCGCCTGCACCAGCACGACGCAGCCGCCGACGGCCGCCAGCCCGAGGGTCGTCCGCCGAGCGGCCGCCTCGCTGACCCGTCGGGCCAGGGGCGCGCCCAGCAGCGCCCCCGCCCCGAGCGCCACGACGCAGCCGAGGGCGAGCGGTGCCCCGACAGACGGCAGGCCGAGCGAGGGCAGGGCCACGCAGTTAAGGCCCAGGAAGTACGCCTGCAGGCTGGCCCGCTGCACGTCGGCCCGCCAGGGCGTGGCGACCGCCCAGACCGCCACCACCGGGCCGGCGATCCCGGCGACGAGGTTCGTGGTCGCGCCGAGCACGCCGGCGCCGACCGTGCCGGCCGTGCCGTCCGCGCCCGGCCACCGGGCGCCGCGGGTCAGCAGGGCGACGCCGAGCAGGACGACCGCCCCGGCG
>JAJAYV010000236.1 GCA_026786045.1 Frankiaceae bacterium
AGCAGGCAGAAGTCCAGCGCCGGGCCGGTGACCCGCTGCTTGCCCTCCCCGAAGGCCCAGGTGGAGCCGTCCGGTGCGGTGAGCTCCAGGGCCACCGGCTCGGCCGGTGCGGTCAGCCCACGGTTCGCGTAGGCAAAGCCGCGGGTGCGCAGGCCGAGGTGGCAGACGTGCCGCAGCCGGTCGGTCGGCGTGCGCTCTGCGCCGAGCGCGTCGACGACGTCCTGCCCGTGCGCCCAGTACTCCATGAGCCGGGCGGTGGCGAAGGACGCGGGGCTCATCGGCGGGCCGTACCAGGGCACCTTCGTGCCGGCGGGGACACAGGCGAAGGCGTGCACCATTGCGTCGAAGGACACCTGCCAGTCGGCCATCAGCTCCTCCCGCGACAGCCCCCGGCGGGCGGTGAGCTGGGCGGTGAGGAAGCCCTCCACGTCCTTGGCCGCCTCGGCCAGCCCGGCGAGGAACTCCTCGGGCCGGGTCGCCGCCTTGAGCGCCTCGACGTCGGTGCCGGCCAGGTGCGCGACGGTGTCCCGGACGTCCCACCCCTCGGCCGGGGTGGGGGTGTCAAGGTCGGCGTCGGCGACGAGGGCGCGCAGGTCGGCCTGCTCCGCGCGCAGGTCGTCGAGCAGGGCGGGGAGCGACGGCGGCATGCCCGCAGGTTAACCACGGCTCACAGCCGGCGGCTAGCCTGGGGCCGTGACCTCCGCCGCCGCGCTGCCCCGTCGCGAGCAGCTGCTCGAGGCCGCGGCCCACCTGTTCGCCGACCGCGGCTTCCACGCCGTGGGCATCGACGACATCGGCGCCGCGGCCGGCATCAGCGGTCCGGGGGTCTACCGCCACTTCCGCAGCAAGGGCGCGCTGCTCGAGTCGCTCTGCGACCGGGCCATGACGCGGATGCTGGAGGGCGCCCGCGGCATCCCCGCCGCCCACGTCGAGCCGCACGCCGCGCTCGAGGCGCTGGTCGACCTGCACGTCGCCTTCGCGGTGCAGGAGCGCGCGCTCATCGGCGTATGGGTACGCGAGATGCCCGCCCTGTCCGACGACGTGCGCCGCTCGCTGCGCCGCCGCATGCGGGAGTATGAGCAGCCGTGGAACGAGGTGCTGTCCCGGCTGCGCGACGACCTGGAGCCGGCCGAGGTCGCGATCGTCACCAGCTCGACGCTGGCCATGCTGAACGGCACAGCGTTCACCGCGCCGGCGGTCGAGGTCGACCGGCTGGCGCAGCTGCTGCGGCGGATGGCGCTCGCCGCGCTGCTCAGCCGCCGCTCCCCCGCCCGCCGGACGTGAGGCGCGGCGCGCTACTGGTCGCGGCGCTGCTGCTGACCGGCTGCGGCGGACTGTCCGTGCCCGAGCCGGAGGGACCCCTGACCGGCGACCGCCTGGTGACCGCGCTGCGGGACGGCGGGCTGATGCTCTACCTGCGACACACCGAGACGACCGAGGGCGGCATCGACAGCGTCTCCACGCTCGGCGATTGCGCCGCCCAGCGCGAACTGAGCGAGGCCGGTCGGCACGACGCGCACGAGATCGGCGCGGCCTTCGACGCTCTCGCCGTGCCGGTGGGGCGGGTGCTGGCCGGCCCGTTCTGCCGCACGGTCGAGACCGCCGAGCTCGCCTTCGACGAGGTGCGCACCGACGACGCGCTGCTCGCGCTCGCCTCGACAGGGCAGTCGCAGGCCGAGCAGGACGCCGCGAAGGAGCGGGTCCGCGAGCTGCTCTCCGATGAGCCGCCGGACGGCGAGAACGTCGTTCTGGTCGGGCACATCAGCAACGTCGGCCCCGTCACCGGCACCTCCCCCGAGGAGGGCGGCACGGTCGTCTTCCGGCCGGACGGCGACGGGGGCTTCGCGCTGGTGGCAGAGGTGCCGCCGCAGGGCTGGCAGCGGCTGGCCGAGCTGCAGTCCGACTAGGGAGCGACCGGGTCCTGGCCGCCGCCGCTGGTCGCCTGCGCGAAGTGGCTCAGCTCGACCACGACGAACAGCCCGACGGCCCGGAAGGTCACGACCCCGTCGGGGCCGGCGCACTCGCAGGACACCCAGATCTTGCGGCCGTCGCGGCGGTCGCCCCGCCCGCGCACGACGTACGGCACGCCGGTCAGCACCGGCCTGAGGTAGTCGACCTCGAGGCGACGGGTGACGCCCGGCGCCTTGACGACGTAGAGCAGGAAGCCCAGCACGTCGTCGACGACGGTCGCCACCGCTCCGCCGTGGGCGATGCCGGGGGCGCCGCTATGCCGGTCCTCGAAGACGTGTTCGGCGACGACGTCGTCGCCGTCTCGGCGCACCTGCAGGTGGTAGCCCTGCGGGGCGTCGGGGCCGCAGCCCAGGCAGGTCGGGTAGTGCGGCGGGAGGACGTCGTCGTCGATCCGGTCGACGACCGCCCGCAGGTGCGATCGGATCTCGTCAGACACCGAGCGACCGGCCGATGATCTCCTTCATGACCTCGGTCGTGCCGCCGTAGATGGTCTGCACGCGCGAGTCGATGTAGGCCTTCGCGACCGGGTACTCGAGCATGTAGCCGTAGCCGCCGTGCAGCTGGACGCACTGGTCCACAACGCGCTTCTGCAGCTCGGTGGTCCACCACTTGGCCATCGCGGCGTCCTTGACGTCGAACTCGCCGGCGTTGTGCGCGAGCACGGCCTTGTCGACGTAGTGGCGGGCGATCTCGAGCTCGGTGGCCATCTCGGCGAGCACGAAGCGGTTGTGCTGGAAGCTGCCGATCGGCTTGCCGAAAGCCGTCCGGCCCTTGCAGTAGTCGATCGTCAGGGCGAGCACGTGCTCGGCCGCGGCGACGGCCACCACGGCGATCGACAGCCGCTCCTGCGGGAGCTTCTCCATGAGGTGGACGAAGCCGCCGCCCTCCTTGCCCACGAGGTTCTCGGCAGGCACGCGGACCTCGTCGAAGAACAGCTCCGCGGTGTCCTGCGCCTTCATGCCGACCTTGTCGAGGTTGCGGCCGCGCTCGAAGCCCTTGGCGCCGCGCTCCACCGCGAGCAGGGAGAAGCCGTGCGCGCCGGCGTCGGGGTCGGTGCGCGCGACGACGAGCACGAGGTCGGCGTTGATGCCGTTGGTGATGAAGGTCTTGGAGCCGTTGATGACCCAGTCGCTGCCGTCGCGGCGGGCCGTGGTCTTCAGGCCCTGAAGGTCCGACCCGGCGCCCGGCTCGCTCATCGCGATGGCGGTGATCATCTCGCCGGCGACGAACGGCGGCAGCCAGCGCGACTTCTGCTCCTCGGTCGTGAGGTCGAGCAGGTAGGGCGCCATGACGTCGTTGTGCAGCGTGAAGCCGACGCCGCTGCCGCCGACCCGGGTGACCTCCTCGGAGACCACGCAGTTGTAGCGGAAGTCCTTGATGCCGCCGCCGCCGTACTCCTCCGGCACGTCCGTGCCGAGCAGGCCCTGCTTGCCGGCCTCGACCCACAGCGACCGGTCGACGATGCCCGCCTTCTCCCACTCCGCGTGGTGCGGCGCGATGTGCTTGGCGCAGAAGCTGCGCACCGCGTCGCGGAAGGCGTCGTGCTCGGGCTCGTACAGGGTCGTCTTCATGCGCGGCATGCTAACCGTCGTTCACATCGCAGGTCTAGGCTCCCCCCGACCCGCTCTCCCGAGGAGGACCATGCCTGCGCTGGCCGACACGCTCGACCGACGGCGTCCCGAGCACGAGGCCAACCGGGCGGCCCAGCTGGCCCACCTCGAGGAGCTGGCCCGCCAGCACGAGGCGGTGCTGGCCGGCAGCGAGACGTCCGTCGCGCGCCATCGCGCCCGCGGCAAGCTGCTCCCCCGCGAGCGGATCGAGCTGCTCGTCGACCGCGACGCGCCCTTCCTCGAGCTGTCACCGCTGGCGGCCTACGGCACGAGCTTCCCGGTCGGCGCGAGCGCGGTCACCGGCATCGGCGTCGTCGAGGGCGTCGAGTGCATGCTGATCGCCAACGACCCGACCGTCCGCGGCGGCGCCACCAACCCGGTCACGGCCAAGAAGGTCGGCCGGGCGATGGAGATCGCGCGCGAGAACCGGCTGCCGCTCATCAACCTCGTCGAGTCCGGCGGCGCCGACCTGCCCACGCAGGCCGAGATCTTCATCCCCGGCGGGGCGATGTTCCGCAACCTCACGCAGTTCAGCGCCGCCGGCATCCCCACAATCGCGCTGGTCTTCGGCAACTCAACCGCCGGCGGGGCCTACGTGCCCGGCATGTGCGACCACATCGTGATGGTGAAGGAGCGCGCCAAGGTCTTCCTCGGCGGTCCGCCGCTGGTGAAGATGGCGACCGGCGAGGACAGCGACGACGAGTCGCTCGGCGGCGCCGAGATGCACGCCCGCACCAGCGGACTGGCCGACTACCTGGCCGTCGACGAGGTCGACGCGCTGCGGCTGGGCCGCCAGGTCGTGCGCGGCCTCAACTGGCGCAAGACCGGCCCCGGCCCGTCGCGACCGGCCGACCCGCCGCTGCACGACGCGGAGGACCTGCTGGCGATCGCGTCGGCCGACCTGCGGGTGCCGTTCGACCCACGCGACGTCCTGGCGCGGGTCGTCGACGGCTCGCGCTTCGATGAGTTCAAGCCGCTCTACGGCACCTCGCTGGTGACCGGCTGGGCGAGCATCCACGGCTACCCGGTCGGCGTGCTCGCCAACGCGCGCGGCGTGCTGTTCAGCGAGGAGTCCGAGAAGGCGGCTCAGTTCATCCAGCTCGCCAACTCCGCCGACACCCCACTGGTCTTCCTGCAGAACACCACCGGCTACATGGTCGGCAAGCAGTACGAGCAGCGCGGCATCATCAAGGACGGCGCGAAGATGATCAACGCCGTCTCGAACAGCACCGTCCCGCACGTCACGATCGTCATGGGCGCCTCGTACGGCGCCGGCCATTACGGCATGTGCGGCCGGGCCTACGGCCCGCGCTTCCTGTTCTCCTGGCCCGGCGCGAAGTCCGCCGTCATGGGCCCGCCGCAGCTGGCCGGCGTGCTGTCGATCGTCGCCCGGCAGTCCGCCGAGTCGCGCGGCCTGCCGTACGACGAAGAGGCCGACAAGGCGATGCGCGAGATGGTGGAGGCGCAGATCGAGGGCGAGTCGCTCGCCCTCGCGAACACCGGCCGGGTCTATGACGACGGCATCCTGGATCCCCGCGACACCCGCGACGTGCTGGGCCTGTGCCTGTCCGTCGCGCACAACGGCCCCGTGCAGGGTGCGCGCGGCTACGGCGTCTGGAGGATGTAGTGACCACGCGCCTGCTCGTCGCGAACCGGGGTGAGATCGCCCGCCGCATCTTCCGCACCTGTCGTGAGATGGGAATCGGCACGGTCGCGGTGTTCTCCGACGCCGACGCCGACGCGCCCTTCGTGTGCGAGGCCGACGCGGCGGTGCGCCTGCCGGGCAGCACCCCTGCTGACACCACCCGGCGCGGCCCCCGCGGCGGCGCCGCGGCGCTGCGCACCGGCGCCGACGCGGTGCATCCCGGCTACGGCTTCCTGTCCGAGGACGCCGGCTTCGCGCAGGCCGTGCTCGACGCCGGCCTGCTCTGGGTCGGCCCGCCCCCGTCAGCGATCGAGGCGATGGGCAGCAAGCTCGCGGCCAAGGCCCTGATGGCCGACGCCGGCGTGCCGTGCCTGCCCGGCGTCGACGCGACCGGGCTGTGCGACGACGCACTGCTGACCGCGGCCGAGGGGATCGGCTACCCGGTGCTGGTGAAGGCGAGCGCGGGCGGGGGCGGCCGCGGCATGCGGATCGTCGGCGTCGCAGCAGGTCTCGTTGACGCGGTCACCAGTGCGCAGCGCGAGGCGGCGTCGGCGTTCGGCGACGGGACGGTCTTCCTGGAGAAGTTCGTCGAGCGGCCGCGGCACGTCGAGGTGCAGGTCATGGCCGACGCCCACGGCAGCTGCGTAGCGCTGTTCGAGCGGGACTGCTCGGTGCAGCGCCGCTACCAGAAGGTGCTCGAGGAGGCCCCCTCCCCCGCCGTCGACGACGCGCTGCGCACCCGGCTCTGCGACGCCGCGGTCGCCGCCGCGAGGGCCGTCGGCTACACCGGCGCGGGCACCGTCGAGTTCGTCCTCGCGCCGGACGGCACGCCGTCCTTCCTCGAGATGAACACCCGGCTGCAGGTCGAGCACCCGGTGACCGAGCTGGTCACCGGCCTGGACCTCGTGCGGCTGCAGCTGCTCGTCGCACAGGGCCTGCCGCTCCCGCCGGAGGTCGCCGCCGCGCGCATCACGGGGCACGCGGTCGAGGCGCGCCTCTACGCCGAGGACCCGACCCGCGGCTTCCTGCCGGCCACCGGCACGCTGCACACGATCGAGATCCCCTGCGGGGAGGGTCTTCGCGTCGACAGCGGCGTCGAGTCGGGGTCGGTCGTCAGCCCGTACTACGACGCCATGCTGGCGAAGGTGATCGCTCACGGCGCGACCCGCGAGCAGGCCTCCGCCCGGCTGGCCGCAGCCCTCGCCGGCGCCCGCGTGCACGGCGTGCGCACCAACCGCGACCTGCTGGTTCGGGTGCTGCGCTCCGAGGCCTGGCTGTCCGGCGACGTCGACACCTCCTTCCTCGAGCAGCACGACCCGAAGGTCCTGGGGGCCCCGCTGGCCGACGACGACGCGGTCCGCCTGCACGCCCTGGCGGCCGCGCTCGGCGCCGCCGCCGAGCGCCGCGCGACGGCCCCGGTGCTGCCGGGTCTGCTGTCCGGCTGGCGGAACCTGCCGAGCACGCTGCAGACCACGTCGTACGCCCTGGGCGAGCGGGAGGTGGCGGTCGGCTATGCGCACCGCCGCGGCGGGACCGTCGCGGAAGTGGACGGCCAGGCGCTGGACGACGTCGTGCTGAGGTCGGCGTCGGCCGTCGCGGTCGACCTCGAGGTCGCCGGGGTGCGACGGACATTCGCGCTGCGCACCGTCGGCGACACGACCTGGGTCGACTCGGCGCTGGGCGCGACCGCCCTGGTGGAGGTCGAGCGCTACCCGCAGCCGGGCAGCGGCCTGGCCGAGGGCGCGCTCGTCGCGCCGATGCCGGGCACGGTGGTGCGCGTCGACGTCGCCGAGGGCGACGCCGTCACGGCCGGGCAGGTCCTCGTCGTGCTCGAGGCGATGAAGATGGAGCACTCCGTCCGCGCCCCGATCGACGGCGTCGTCGAGCAGGTCGCGGTCACCGCCGGCCAGCAGGTCGAGTCCGAGACGATGCTGGCCGTCGTGGCACCCGCCGGCTAGGTCGAGAGCTCGCTCACCTCGAGGTCGCCCTCGGCGTACTGCTTGCGAAGGACCTTCTTGTCGAACTTCCCGACGGAGGTCTTGGGCACCTCCTCGATGATGCTCCAGCGCTCGGGCAGCCACCAGCGCGCCACCTTGTCGGACAGGAAGTCGCGCAGCTGCTCGGGCGTCGCGCTCGCGCCCGGCTTGAGCACCACGCAGGCCAGCGGCCGCTCGTCCCAGCGCTCGTCCGGCACGGCGACGACCGAGGCCTCGAAGACGTCGGGGTGGCCCATCAGCGCGTTCTCCAGCTCGACCGAGCTGATCCACTCGCCGCCGGACTTGATGACGTCCTTGCTCCGGTCGGTGATCTGGACGAAGCCGTTGGGCTCGACGGTGGCGACGTCGCCGGTGCGCAGCCAGCCGTCGTGGAACTTCTCCGGGTCGGGGTCGAGGTGGTACGCGCCGGTGATCCACGGCCCGCGGACCTCCATCTCGCCGACGGCCTCGCCGTCCCAGGGCAGCACCTCGCCGTCGCCCCCGACGATCCGGAGCTCGACGCCCGCGCACAGCCGGCCGGTGCGCGCCCGCCAGGTCCAGTCGTCCTCGTCGGCCCCCGACGGCGGGTGGGCCACGGCCGCGACCGGCGAGGTCTCGGTCATGCCCCAGGCCTGCACGATGCGTACGCCGTGCCGCTCCTGGAACGCCTTCATGAGCGCGAGCGGGACGGCGGAGCCGCCGCACGGCACCACCCGCAGCGAGGACAGGTCGGTGGGGTGCTCGTCGACGTAGCGGAGCAGGTCGTTCCAGATGGTCGGGAC
>JAJAYV010000237.1 GCA_026786045.1 Frankiaceae bacterium
AGCAAGCTGTGGATCGCCCGGTCGAGGCGGTCGGACCGGCTCCCCCCGGACAGGGCGTTGCTGTGCAGGTCGGTCATCGAGGGCTCCTTCGGGCTCGGCAGCCGTCGCCGCCGTCAGGAGTCCCATCGGCCCCGTTCCGTCAGGGCTTGAGCGCAGGCAGGGCCGCGCGCATCGCCTCGACGGGGGGTTTGCGACCGGTCATGAGCTCCACCTGGGCCGCAGCCTGGTGCAGCAGCATCGCGGCGCCGCTGACCACCACTCCCCCACACGCGGCAGCCAGCGGCGTCGGCCACGGGTCGTAGACGACGTCGAGCAGGGCCGGGACGTCGGCGACGTGCGGCGCGAAGCGGTCGGCCGCGCCGGACGGGAGGGTGCTGACGAGCAGGTCGCGGCCCGCCAGCACCTCCGGCGACCACGCCACGACCGTTGGCCGCACGCCCAGCCGAGCGGCGGCGGCCAGCGTCTCGTCCGGCGGCGAGCGCACCACCAGCACAGGGTCGGAGCAGCCGAGCGAGGCCAGCGCGGCGAGCGCCGAGCGGGCCGTGGCTCCGCCGCCGAGCACCACCGCGCGCGACACCGAGCCGACGCCCGCCTCCCGCAGCGCCTCGACGATGCCGGCGACGTCGGTGTTGTGGCCGTACCGCCGCCCGTCGCGCAGCACGACGGTGTTGGCGGCGGCGACGTCGCGGGCCAGGTCGGAGACCTCGTCGAGCAGCGGCAGGACCACCTGCTTGAGCGGCATGGTCAGCGACAGCCCGGCCCACTCCGGGCCGAGGCTGTCGAGTAGGCCGGGCAAGTCGGCCTCGCCGCAATCCAGCGCCTCGTAGGTCCAGTCGAGCCCGAGGGCGGCGTACGCCGCGCGGTGCAGCCGCGGGGACAGCGAGTGCGCGATCGGCCTACCGAGGACGGCCGCCCTCAGAAGATGCCCTCGGCGCGCGACTTGTCGCGCTGGCGCAAGAACTCGTTGTAGTCGCTGGTGAAGAACGAACGGCCGTCCTCGGTCGCCAGCACGTAGTAGAGGATGTCGCCGTCCACCGGCGCCAGCGCACCCGCGAGGGTGGCCTCGCCGGGCGAGGCGATCGGGGTGGGCGGCAGGCCGGTCTGGCGGCGGTTCTCGTACGGCGTGTCCGCGGCCAGGTCGGACGCGGTCACCTCGCCGCCGGCGGTCTTGCCCACGCCGAAGAGGACCGCGGCGTCGATGCCGAGCGGGATTCCCTGCTCGAGGCGGTTGTAGACGACCCGCGCGACCTGGCCGTACTCGTCGTCGACGCGCACCTCGCGCTCGATGAGGCTGGCGACGATGACGATCTCGTACGGCGTGTAGCCGAGGCGCTCGGCGCCCTCCTCCAGCCCGACGGTCTCGGCGGCCTGCTTGAAGCGGTCGACCATCAGGGTCAGCACGTCGGCGGCGGTAGTCCCAGGCTCGACGTCGTACGTCGCCGGGAACAGGAAGCCCTCGAGCTGGCCGGCGGCGTACTCCGGCAGGCCGAGCGCCGCGGGGTCGGCGGCAGCGGCCTGGTAGTCGGCGAGCGGGATCTCGGTGCCCTCGGCCAGCGCCTCCAGCGTCTGCTCGACGGTGCGGCCCTCGGGGATCGTGACCCGGCCGACGACGCGCGCGGTCGGGTCGAGCAGCAGCTCGAGCGCCGCGGCGGAACTCATCTCCATCCGCAGCCGGTAGAAGCCGGGCTGCAGGCCGGTCGAGCGCGGGTCGCCGGCGGCGACCTCGAAGAAGGCCGCGCGGCTCGCGACCACGCCCTCCTCGACAAGAGTGTCGGCGACGTCGCCCGCGGTGTTCCCGGGCTCGACCTGCACCACGACCTCGCCGCTGCCCTCACCGGAGAAGTCCTGGGCGTCGGACCCGCCCAACCGGTCGACAAGCTTGCTGCCGGCGAACAGCGCGCCGACGACCAGTGCGGCAACGAGCAGCAGCAGGAAGAGGACCGCGAGGGCCTTCTTGCGGCCGGAGCGCTTGCGGCGCCTGGGCTGTGGGCGCTCGTCGCGCAGTTCCATCAGGTCGCTCACGGGCCGCAGCCTAACCGGGAGGTGACAGCGGGGTCACAATACGGCCGTGTCGAGCACGCTCTGTAGCAACGCGACGGCAGCGGCCTGGTCGACCACGGCCCGGCCCTTCTTCGCCGACCGACCGCTGGCGCGCAGCGCCGCCGTTGCCGAGACCGTCGTCAGCCGCTCGTCGACCAGCCGAACCTCCAGCGGCGCGACCAGCGGTGTGAAGACCTCGACCCAGGCCCGGGCCATGTCGGCCGAGGCGCTCGCGGCCTTGCCAGACATCGAGGTCGGGAGGCCGACGACGATCAGTACCGCCTCGCGCTCGCGGGCCAGCTCGGCGACGCGGGCATGGCCCGGGGCCGGCACCGTCTCGACCGGCGAGGCGAGGATCCGGTGCGGGTCGGAGGCGGCGACCCCCACCCGTACCGTCCCGACGTCGACCGCCAGGACGACCCCCGGGACCCCGGTCACCGGTTGCCCGTGATCCACGTGACGACCGAGGTGGTTCCGGGCCCTAGATGCACCTGCAACGTCACGTGGATCACCGGCGGGCGGAGGGTTGGGGGCAGGCCCGCCACCGTCAGGGACCAGCGGTGCGGGCGATGAGCGCCTCGGCGCGGGACAGCGCGTCGGCGATGCCGGCGGCGTTGGTGCCACCGCCCTGCGCGACGTCGTCCTTGCCGCCGCCCTTGCCGTCGACGGCCGCGGCCGCCTCGCGGAGCACGGCGTTGGCCGACAGCCCGCGGGCGCGGCCCGCGTCGTTGACGGCGGCGACGAGGGTGACCCGGTCACCGCCGGCCGCGACAAGCACGACGCCCGGCGGGGCGGCGGGGATGCGGCCACGGACGTCGAGCGCGAGCGAGCGGACCAGGTCGCCGGGAGTGCCGGCCGGGGCCTCGACCCCGACGTACGCCACGCCGTGCACGTCGCGGGCGCCCGCGGCAAAGGCACCGGCCTGCTGCAGGACCTGCCCGGCGCGCAGCCCGGCGAGCTCCTTCTCGACCTCGCGCAGCCGGGCGACGGTGGCCGCGACCCGGTCGGGGACCTCATCGACCGGGACCTTGAACGAGCTCGCCAGCTGCGCGAGCAGGACGTGCTCGCGGGCGAGGTAGGAGTAGGCGTCCAGGCCGACCAGGCCCTCGACGCGGCGCACGCCGGAGCCGATGGATGCCTCCGACAGCAGCTTGACCATGCCGAGCTGACCCGAGCGGGCGGCGTGCGTGCCGCCGCACAGCTCGCGGGCGTAGTCGCCCACCTCGACGACGCGCACCTCGTCGCCGTACTTCTCGCCGAACAGCGCCATCGCGCCGAGCCGGCGGGCCTCGTCCTGGGTGGTGACGAACGCGCGCACCTCGAGGTCGGCCAGGGCAATCTCGTTGATCTCCTGCTCGACGTCGGCCAGCACCGACGCGGGCACCGCCGACGGCGAGGCGAAGTCGAAGCGGAACCGGCCGGGCCGGTTCTCCGAGCCTGCCTGGGTGGCCTGCTCCCCCAGCGCCGCGCGAAAAGCGGTGTGCACCAGGTGGGTCGCGGTGTGGGCGCGCGAGATCGCCCGCCGCCGCTCGACGTCGACCGAGGCGAGCACGGAGGTGCCGACCCGCGCCTGGCCCGACAGCACGCGCGCCTTGTGCACGGTCAGCCCCGGAAGCGCCTTCTGCACGTCGGTGACGACCAGCTCGGTGCCGTCGGCCAGCACGAGCCGGCCCTCGTCGGCGAGCTGCCCGCCGGCCTCGGCGTAGAACGGCGAGCGGTCCAGGACCACGTCGACCAGCGACCCCTCGGCCGCGGCGGAGGCGACCGCGCCGTCGACGAGCAGGCCGCGGACGACTGCCTCGGAGGACACCTCGCCGTAGCCGGTGAAGTCGGTGGAGCCGGCGGCCTCGAGCAGCGCCCGGTAGGCGCCGGTGTCGGCGCCGCCGGTCCTCTTCGCCTTGGCGTCGGCCTTGGCGCGGGTGCGCTGCTCGGCCATGAGGCTGCGGAAGCCCTCCTCGTCGACCGACAGCCCCTGCTCGGCGGCCATCTCGAGCGTGAGGTCGAACGGGAAGCCGTAGGTGTCGTGCAGCGCAAAGGCCTGCGAGCCCGACAGCACGCCGCCGGCCTGTCGCGCGGCGGGCAAGGCGCTGTCGAAGACCGTCGCGCCCTTGGTCAGCGTCTCGAGGAAGCTGGCCTCCTCGCCGACAGCGACCGAGGCGATGCGGGAGGCGTCCTGCACCAGCTCGGGGTACTGCGGGCCCATCGCGCCGATCGAGGCCTCGACGAGCTCGGCCATCGTCGGGTCGCCCGCACCCAGCAGCCGCATCGAGCGGACCGTGCGGCGCAGGATCCGGCGCAGCACGTAGTCGCGCGCCTCGTTGCCGGGGCGCACGCCGTCGCCGATGAGCATCACGGCGGTGCGGGCGTGGTCGGCCACGACGCGCAGCCGCACGTCGTCCTCGACCGACGCGCCGTACGTCACGCCGGCCAGGTCGGCGGCGCGGTCGAGGATCGCGCGGGAGGTGTCGATCTCGTACAGGTTGTCGACGCCCTGCAGGACGGTGGCGACGCGCTCCAGGCCCATGCCCGTGTCGATGTTCTGCGCGGGCAGCGGACCGGCGATGTCGAAGTCGACCTTGGTGCGCACCTCGGACAGCTGGTACTGCATGAAGACGAGGTTCCAGACCTCGAGGTAGCGGTCCTCGTCGGCGATCGGCCCGCCCTCGCGGCCGTACTCGGAGCCGCGGTCGTAGTAGATCTCGCTGCACGGGCCACCCGGACCGGGAACGCCCATGTGCCAGTAGTTGTCGGCCTTGTCCCGGCGCTGGATGCGCGACTCGGGGACGTAGCGCTTCCAGAGCTCGAGCGCCTCGTCGTCGTCGAGGTAGACGGTGGTCCAGAGGCGGTCCTCGGGCAGGCCGTAGCCGCCCTCGTCGACCGACCCGGTCAGCAGCGACCAGGCCAGGTCGATCGCGCCCTCCTTGAAGTAGTCGCCGAAGGAGAAGTTGCCGGCCATCTGGAAGAACGAGCCGTGCCGGGTGGTCTTGCCGACCTCCTCGATGTCGAGGGTGCGCACGCACTTCTGCACGCTGGTGGCGCGGGCGTACGGCGCCGGCACCTCGCCGAGGAAGTACGGCTTGAACGGCACCATGCCGGCGTTGACCAGCAGCAGCGTCGGGTCGTCGGCGATGAGCGACGCCGCCGGGACGACGGTGTGGCCGCGGGACGCGAAGTGGTTCAGGAACCGCTGACGGATCTCAGCGGAGGCCAGCGGGGATGTAGCCGGCGTCATCGGACGTCGGGCTCCAGGCCGCCGGTCTCGCCCGGCGGGACGTAGTCGACGACGTCGTGCGAGCCGTCCAGGCCGAGAACGCTGCGCAGCTCCTCCTCGCGCTCGGCCATCGCGACCTTGAGCTCGGCGGTGAAGTCCCGCACCGCATCGGTCAGGCCGGAAAAGGAGTCGGCCAGCGAGGACTGCACGCCCGCGGGCGTGAAGCGCTTGGCCGCCTTGGTCGCGCGCTGCACGACGAGCACGCCGACCGCCGCGCCGAACGCGATGTAGACCAGTCGCCGGGTCACCGCTTCCTCCTGCTGCTCTTGAGCTCCTCGCGGACGCGCTTGTTGACGTCCTTCTCGCTGCGCTTCGTCGCGACCGAGCGGACGCCGTACGAGAACGCAGCCACCTTGATGATCGGGCTGCCCAGCGTCGCGGCGAACAGCGACGTCAGGGCCGACACGTTGCCGCTGATCGACTGGACGTTCGCGGTGATCGCGTCGACGCGGACGAGCTCCTGGTTGACGTGGGTCACCGAGGTCGTCACCTCGCCGAGCAGCGGCACGGTCTTCTCGGTGATGCCGTGGACGAGCTTCTGGGTCTCCTCGACCGTCTTGGCGAGCTTGAGCACGAGGTAGCAGAGCGCCAGCATGAGCAGCGCGAAGAACACTGCCGCGATGAGAGCCGCGACCTGACCGCCGGTGAGCACCTAGGGACGCTCCTTCTGGGCTGCGAGGGCCTGGAGCTCCTCGTCGGTGGGTGGTGCGGGCCTGCACCGGGGGCGGAAGCCGTCCGCGACGTCCTCGGTCACGACACCGCGATCACCGCGCAGCACCTCGCGCAGTCCCGCGAGCCGCTGGGAGGCGACGCGCTCGACCCCGAGGCCGCGTGGCGAGTAGTACTCCCGCCCCACGACCGGGTCGGGCGCGTACTGCTGCGCCACGACCCCTCCCGGGAAGTCGTGAGGGTATCGGTACCCACCGACCCCGATCTTCTTCGCCCCCGCGTAGTGGCTGTCGCGCAGGTGCGTGGGCACCGTGCCGGTCCGGCCGGCGCGCACGTCGGCGATCGCCGAGTCGACCGCGGCGATCACCGCGTTGCTCTTGGGCGCGAGCGCGAGGTGGATGGTCGCCTGCGCGAGGTTGATGCGCGCCTCGGGCATCCCGATCAGCTCGAGCGCCTGCGCTGCGGCCACCGCGACCTGCAGCGACGACGGGTCGGCCATCCCGATGTCCTCGCTGGCGTGGACGACGAGGCGGCGGGCGATGAAGCGCGGGTCCTCCCCCGCCTCGAACATCCGCGCGAGGTAGTGCAACGAGGCGTCGACATCCGAGCCGCGGATCGACTTGATGAAGCCGCTGATGACGTCGTAGTGCTGGTCACCGTCCCGGTCGTAGCGCACCGCCGCCCGGTCCACGGCCTGCTCGAGCAGCGGCAGCGTCACGTGGTCGGCCGCCCCTGCGGCCGCCTCCAGCGCCGTCAGCGAGCGGCGGGCGTCGCCGCCGGCCAGGCGTACGAGGTGGTCGCGCGCGTCGGCGTCGACGGTGACCTCGCCCTTGCGCCCGCGGGCCGAGGACAGCGCGCGGGCGACGACGGCGCGGATGTCGTCGTCGGTGAGCGGCTCGAGGGTGAGCAGCAGCGACCGCGACAGCAGCGGGCTGATGATGCTGAAGAACGGGTTCTCGGTGGTCGCGGCGACCAGGGTCACCCAGCGGTTCTCGACACTGGGGAGCAGCGCGTCCTGCTGGGTCTTGGAGAAGCGGTGCACCTCGTCGACGAACAGCACCGTCTGCGCGCCGGTCTCCCCGAGCGCCCGCTTGGCCTCCTCGACGACCTGCCGGACGTCCTTCACCCCGGCGGTCACCGCAGACAGCTCGCGGAAGCGGCGCGAGCTGGTCCGCGCGATGAGCATCGCGAGCGTGGTCTTGCCGGTGCCGGGCGGTCCCCAGAGGATCACGCTGAGCGGCGCGTCGCCCTCGACCAGTCGGCGGAGCGGCGCGCCGGCGCCGAGCAGGTGCGGCTGCCCGACGACGTCGTCCAGGGTGCGCGGTCGCATCCGGACGGCCAGCGGCGCGACGCGGTCGGCCGCGTCCTGCTCCGCGGCGTCGAACAGGCTCTCCACGCCGAAGACCCTAAGCGCGGAGGGTCAGAACAAGGGAGCGTCCGCCCGACGGGCGGGTTCCTGCCGCCGGACTAGCCTGGACCGGTGGCGCTGACCGACCTGGGGACTGCCGCCGAGGTGCTCCTCGCGACCGGTCACGACCCGTTCGCGCGCAGCTCGCTGCGCCGGCCGCTGGTGCGTGGCTGGGCCGGCGGGGGCGCTACGGCCTGGCTCGGCGTCGACCCGGACGACCGCACGCCCTACCTGTCCACGCAGGGCGCTCCGGAGGCGGTGGCCGCCCTGCTCGGCGAGCTGCTGCCGGAGCTGCCGCCCCGCCAGCGGGTCACCGTCCCCCGCGGCACGCCCGCGCGCTTCCCGGCCTGGGTCGGGATGCTTGGCACCGACTGGGACTTCCGCTGGCTGGCCGCCCCGCCGCCGGTCCAGCCGGGCGAGGAGCTCGTCGCTCCGGAGGCCGATGAGCAAGCGGTGAAGGAGCTGCTGTCCGCCTCCTCCCCCACCGCCTCGGCGAAGGCCGGCGAAAAGAAGGTCAACCGCTGGGTCGGGGTGCGCGAGGACGGCGCGCTGATCGCCTGCGCCGCCGACACCAGCGGCGCGACCGGCGTCGGCCACCTGTCGTCGATCGCGGTCCGGCCCGAGCACCGCGGCCGCGGTCTGGCGAAGGCGGTCACGGCCGCGCTGACCCGCACCCTGCTGGCCGAGGGCTGCGACCTGGTGACCCTCGGGATGTACGCGAGCAACGACGCGGGCCGGGGCGTCTACGACGCGCTGGCCTTCGCCGACGAGCAC
>JAJAYV010000238.1 GCA_026786045.1 Frankiaceae bacterium
AGGCCGCCGTGGCCGAGGCGCCGACCGAGGACGCCCGGCTGCGCGCGCTGGTCGACCGGCTGCGCGACCGGATCCCCGACCTGGTCGAGGACGTGGAGGTTGTCGGCGACCCGGTCGACCGGCTCCCCCACCTGATGGCCTTCTCCTCGCCCTACCTCGACGCCGAGACGCTGCTGCGCGCCCTGGACCGCGAGGGGCTCTCGGTCAGCAGCGGGTCGAGCTGCAGCGCGACGGTCCTGGAACCCAGCCACGTGCTGGCGGCGATGGGGCTGCTGTCCCACGGCAACGTCCGGCTGTCGCTGCACCGCGGCACGACCGAGGCCGACGTGGACCGCCTGCTCGAGGTGCTGCCGCGGGTCGTGGCGGAGCAGCGCGCCGACTAGTCGGCGCAGGGACCACCCGCCGGATCAGCTCGTGTGGTGCACCTCCTGCAGCCGGAAGACGGGCGTCGGGATGTCCTCCTGCCGGGCCTTGAGCTGGAGCGCGAGGTAGAGCGAGTAGTAGCGGGACTGGTGCAGGTTGCCGCCGTGGAACCACAGGCCCGGCTGCTGCGTGGGCTTCCACATGTTGCGCTGCTCGCCCTCCCACGGCCCCGGGTCCTTGGTCGTGTCCGACCCCAGACCCCAGACCTTGCCGACCCTGTCGGCCACCTCCTGGCTGACGATGTCAGCCACCAGGCCGTTCATCGAGCCGTAGCCGGTGGCGTAGACGACCAGGTCCGCCGGCAGCTCGGTCCCGTCCTCGAGCACGACGGAGCCCTGGGTCAGCTCCCGCACGCCGCCGTGGGCCAGTTTGATGCTGCCGTCGGCGACGAGCTCGGACGCGCCCACGTCGATGTAGTAGCCGGACCCGCGCCGCAGGTACTTCATGAACAGCCCCGAGCCGTCGTCTCCGTAGTCGAGGTCGAAGCCGGCCTTCTCGAGCCGTGCGTAGAAGTCGGCGTCGCGCTCGCGGATCGCGTCGTACACCGGGATCTGGAACTCGTGCATGATCCGGTACGGCAGCGACGCGAAGATCGTGTCGGCCTTGTTCGTGGTCACCCCGGCGGCCACGGCCCGCTCGGAGTAGAGGTCACCGAGCGCCAGGTCCATCAACGACTCGGACTTGACGATGTGCGATGACGACCGCTGCACCATGGTGACGTCGGCGCCGCCCTCCCACAGCGCACCGCAGATGTCGTGGGCGGAGTTGTTGGATCCGAGGACCACGACCCGCTTGCCCCTGTAGGCGTCCGGCCCGGGGTGCTGTGACGAGTGGTGCTGCTCACCGGCGAAGCCGTCCTGGCCCGGGATCGTCGGGACGTTGGGCTTGCCCGAGACGCCGAGCGCGAACACCAGCTGCTGTGGCCGGAGCACGACCTGCTCGCCGTAGCGGTCAACGACGACCTCCCACGCCCCGGCGGCCTGGTCGTAGGTCGCGGTCCGACAGGTCGACGAACCCCAGTAGTTGACCTCCATGACCCGCGTGTACATCTCGAGCCAGTCGGCGATCTTGTCCTTGGGCGAGAAGACGGGCCAGTTCTTCGGGAAGTCGAGGTAGGGCAGGTGGTCGTACCAGACGGGGTCGTGCAGGCACAGCGACTTGTAGCGCCGGCGCCAGGAGTCACCCGGTCGCGCGCCGCGCTCGAGGACGACGTGCGAGACGCCGAGCTGGCGCAGCCGCGCGCCGAGGGCGATGCCACCCTGGCCCCCGCCGATGACGACGACGTACGGCTGGGTGGTGCGCCCGAACTCGGCCTGTTCGCGCTCCCGCTCCTCGAGCCAGGTGCTGCGGTCGGGGTTCGCGCCGTGCTCCGCCCCGCGGGGCCGCCGCTCGCCCATCGGCTCCTCGTGGCCCTTCAGCTCCTCCATCGAGGTCAGCAGCGTCCAGGCGCCCTCGTCGCCCTTGAGCCGCAGGTGCCCCTTGCAGCGGCCGACCGCGGTCTCGAACGCGATCCAGGCCGTCGTGACGCCGTCGGCCTCGTCGGCCGGCTCGGTGCTCGTGAAGCCGCGCGGGTCCGCCGTGTCCAGCGTGCTGCTCAGCAGGTCGGTGACGCCCTCGCGCCCCTCGACGGTGGTGATGTTCCAGGTGAGCGCCACCAGGTCGCGCCAGAAGCTCTCGGTCGCGAACATGCCGGCTGCGCGGTCGACGTCCCGCGCCACCAGGGCCGACTCGAAGTCGGCCAGCCAGGCGCTCACCCGGGCATCAGCGGCGCTCGGCGTGGTCGTGGGCTGGTCCAGCGTCTGCGTCATGCGGGCTCCTCGGCATCGGTGGCTCTGCCCAGCAGGCTGCCTCGTCGTGCTGAGCGCGGCAGGGATCCAGGGGTGCACCAAGTGTGCTCCACGTCACACCCGGCTGCAGCCCGGGCGTCCCCGGGGTCCCCGGGCGGGGCCGTCAGGCCTGGTCGGGCCCGTCCACGTTGACCGTCGGCGCACCGCGCCCAGCTCGGGCGATGACCGCGGTCGACACCTCGTCGGTCGGGTTGGCCTCCCGGTGGACCGTCCAGGCCGGGACGTGCAGGAAGTCCCCGCGCCCACCCTCGACGGCCTCGGCACCGTCCGGCCCGTACGACACGCGGAGCCGGCCGGCCACGACGTAGAGGCTGGTCTCGTGCTCGCCGTGGTGGTGCCACCCGGACGTCGCGCCGGGCTCGGTGTGCACCAGTCCGGCCCAGAGCCCGTCGACGGCGAACGCGGCCAGCCGCTGCATCCCCGGCGTCGGGTCGCCCTCGGTAAGGGCGTCGGCGGGAATCGCCCGGACCGGGCGGGTCACCGGACCACCTGCGGGACTGCCAGGTGCGGGGCGACCTCGGCGGCCGCGGCGTCGCCGTACACCTCGCCGAAGCGGCCGAGGAAGCCGTCGGGGGTGAAGGAGTACTCCTGCGTGCCGACCGTCTCGACGACGTGGGTGGCCACCAGCGCCCCGACCTGCGCCGAGCGCTCGGGCGACAGGCCCCAGCCGGTGGCGCAGAGGAAGCCGGCACGGAAGGCGTCGCCGACGCCGGTCGGCTCGACGACCTCGCGGGCCGGGGCCGGGGCGACCTCGAGCACCGGCTCGCCCTTGCGGAAGACGCTGATGCCGTCGGGGCCGTGGGTGGTGATGCGGGTGCCGACGACCTCGAGCACGTCGTCGTGGGTCCAGCCGGTCTTCTCGTGCACCAGGCCGTACTCGTAGTCGTTGGTGAACAGGTAGGTCGCGCCCTCGACCAGGCCGCGGATCGCGTCGCCCTCCATGTACGCCAGCTGCTGCGACGGGTCGGCGGCGAACGGCACGCCCCGGTCCCGGCAGCTGGCCGAGTGGCGCAGCATCGCGCCCGGGTCGTCCGGGGCCACGACGACGAGCTCGACGTCGCCGACGGCGGCGATGTCGATCTCGCCGGCCTCGGCCATCGCGCCGGGGAAGAAGGTGGCGATCTGCGCGTGGTCCCGGTCGGTCGTGCAGGTGAACCGGGCGCTGGCCAGCGTCTCGCTGACGCGCACGTGGGTGGTGTCGACGCCGTGCTCCTGCAGCCAGACGAGGTAGTCGGCGGCGTCCTTGCCGACCGCGCCGACCAGCAGCGGCGTGGAGCCCAATGACCCCATGCCGAAGGCGATGTTCGCCCCGGTGCCGCCGCGCCGGACCTTGAGGTCGCTGGCCAGGAAGGACAGCGACACGTTGCTCAGCTGCCCCACGAGCAGCGAGTCGGCGAAGCGCCCGTCGAAGGTGAACAGGTGGTCGGTCGCGATGGACCCGGCGACGGCGATGCGCATCCGCGCAGACTACTGATCCGTAGGCGTCGGATACCGACCGGCAACTGCCTCGCCGGCGATGACGAGTACGGCTCCTAGACCCGCTCCACCAGCAGGCCCTGCCCCTGGCCGACGCCGATGCAGAGCGTCGCCAGGCCGCGGGTGCCGCCCTCGCGCTCGAGCCGGCCGAGCAGCGTGACGACCATCCGGCAGCCGCTGCTGCCCAGCGCGTGGCCGAGCGCGATGGCGCCGCCGTCGGCATTGAGCGTCGCCGGGTCCAGGCCCAGGCGCCGGGCGCTCGCGATGACCTGGACGGCGAAGGCCTCGTTGAGCTCGACGGCGTCGAGGTCGGCGACCGACCAGCCGGCCCGCTTGAGCACCTTCTCGGTCGCCGGGACAGGGCCCAGGCCCATGAGGTGCGGCTCGAGGCCGGCGCTGGCCGAGCCCACGATGCGGGCGCGCGGCGTCAGGCCCAGATCGCGCACCGCCTCACCGGACGCGACAACGATCGCCGAGGCGCCGTCGGACAGCGGGCTGCTGGACCCGGCGGTGACGACGCCGTCCTTGGCGAAGGACGGTTTGAGGGCCGCGAGCTTGTCGAGGCTGGTGGCGCGGACCGTCTCGTCGCGGGTGACGAGCACGTCCTGCTTCCCCTGCCGGGTGGGCACCGGGACGATCTCGGCGTCGAAAGCGCCGCTCTCGACCGCCCGGGCGGCCCGCTCCTGGCTCTGCAGGCCCCAGGCGTCGGACTCCTCGCGGGTGATCCCGTCGAGGGCGGCGACCCGCTCGGCGGTCTCGCCGAGGGTGATCGTGTGCTCGGGGTCGTGCTTCGGGTTGACGAAGCGCCAGCCCAGCGCGGTGTCGTGCACCTCGCCCGGCTTGGCCCACGGGCTGCCCGGCTTGGCCATCACCCACGGCGCGCGCGTCATCGACTCGACACCGCCCGCAACGACAACGTCGGCGCCGCCGGACAGCACCGCCTGCGCGGCGCTCGAGATGGCGGTCAGGCCGGAGGCGCACAGCCGGTTGACCGTGTAGGCGGGCACGTGCAGCGGCAGGCCGGCCAGCAGCACGGCCATGCGGGCGACGTTGCGGTTGTCCTCGCCGGCCTGGTTCGCCGCGCCGAGGACCACCTCGTCGACCCGGTCGGGGTCCAGGCCCGCGCGCCGCACGGCCTCGCCCACCACGAGCGCGGCCAGGTCGTCGGCGCGCACACCGGCCAGCGCACCGCCGTACCGGCCGACAGGGGTCCGGACGCCACCGACCAGGTACGCCTCCGTCATGCTGGCACCCTAGCCCCGACGCTCGGGGCTGCGGAGGTCGCATGAAGGTCGTCGCCGTCTACAACAGCAAGGGCGGCGTGGGCAAGACCACCGCCGCCGTGAACCTGGCCTGGCTCGCCTCCGCCGACCGCCGGACGCTGCTGTGGGACCTGGACCCGCAGGCCGCCGCCACCTGGCTGTTGAAGGTCAAGCCCAAGGTCAAGGGCGGCGTCGGCCGACTGGTGCAGGGCAAGACCGACGCCGCCGACCTGATCAAGTCGACAGCGCGGCCGGGGCTGGACGTCCTGCCCGGCGACGCGTCCTACCGCAACCTGGACCTGGCGCTGGACGACACCAAGGACCCCACCCGCCGGCTGGCCCGGGTCCTGGACGGGGTCAAGAAGTCCTACGACGTGGTGGTCCTGGACTGCCCACCGAGCACGTCGCTGGTGTCCGAGGGGGTGCTGCGCGCGGCCGACGTCCTTCTCGTGCCGCTGGTCCCGACACCGTTGTCGCTGCGGACCTTCGACCAGCTGCGGGAGCTGCTGGTCGAGTCCGGCGGCAACGGACCGGCCGTGCTGGCCTTCTTCTCGATGGTGGACCGGCGCAAGACGCTGCACCGCACGACCGTCGAGTCGCTGCCGCGGGACCGCCCCGAGGTGAGCACGATCTGCGTGCCGGCGGCCTCGCTGGTCGAGCAGATGAGCGTGCGGCGTGAGCCGGTCGTGGCCTTCGCGCCGGCGGCGCCGGCGGCCCAGGCCTACGCCAACCTGTGGAGCACAACGCAGCGCCTGCTGTAGCCGGACAGCAGACGACGCCAGCACCCGCGAGGGGGCCGGCGTCGCCAGGACGTGTTGGGTCCTAGTGGAAGGACTCGCCACAGGCGCAGGAGCCGCCGGCGTTGGGGTTGTCGATGGTGAAGCCCTGCTTCTCGATGGTGTCGACGAAGTCGATCGTCGCGCCGGCGAGGTACGGGACGCTCATGCGATCCACGACGACCTTGACCGTGCCATCGGCGTAGGTCTGCAGGGCGTCGCCGTCCAAGGAGCGCTCGTCGAAGAACAACTGGTAGCGCAGGCCCGAGCAACCCCCCGGCTGGACCGCCACGCGCAGCGCGAGGTCGTCGCGGCCCTCCTGAGACAGCAACGCCTTGACCTTCTCGGCGGCGGGATCGGACAGGACGACGCCGATGGGCGCGTCGGTGGTGACGTCCGGGGTGGTCGTCTCCGGGGCGGTCATGGGGCCTCCATGGGATGTCTGGGGTATTCGTCCTGCTCCAACGCGCGGGGCAGCCGGACCCTTCCATCGTGGCACGGCCTCAGCGCGACCACTGCCTCGCCACCCGCTCGGCCAGCGCCGCGAGCGACGCCGACGGCTGGGTGAGCGCCTGCTCGACCCCCACCTGCTCCACCATCGAGTACGCCGCCGCCCCCCCCGCCCCCGCCGCCACGCCGCCGGCGCCC
>JAJAYV010000239.1 GCA_026786045.1 Frankiaceae bacterium
ACCGCGGCACGTCCCGCGAGCACACCGAATCAGACCTGCAGATCTTCATCACCTGGTGCCAGGACCGGCAGCTCACGCCGCTGAACGCGCAGCGCAACGACCTCGAGCTGCACCTGCGGTGGATGCAAGACGTCCGCCGGTTCAAGCCCTCGACGGTCTCCCGGCGGCTGTCCGTCGTCTGACAGCGGCCACGGGATCCTGCCCAGAGGCGGACATGAGTTCTGCCCGCTGGCGGCCATGAGAACTGCCCGCTGACGGTCACGGGATCTGCCCGACACGACTGCGTTGCCCGGCCACCTCCGGTGGTTTGGGTCCCTCCCCGAGTGCGCTTGCGGTGTGAAGTGCCCGCGCTCTCGAGGAGGAACACCGTCAAGTCTGCAGGGGAGATCATGGAAGCACTGGAAGCGTTCGACCTCACGGGGTCGTTCCGGGACGCCGGCGAGTTGGCGGGCTGTTCCCATCACACGGTCGCAAGGTATGTCGCCGCACGGGAGGCCGGTGGGCAGCTCGATGAGGCGGCGGCACGGCCGCAGCTGATCGATGAGTTCCTGCCCAAGGTGCAAGAGTGGGTGAAGCACTCCAAGGGCAAGATCCGCGCCGACAAGGCGCACGAGAAGCTCCTCGCTCTGGGCTATCAGGGGTCGGAGCGGACCACCCGCAGGGCGGTGCACGATGCCAAGGCCGCGTTCAACCTGGGGCAGGTGCGGGTGCACCGGCCGTGGGTGACTGAGCCGGGGATGTGGCTGCAGTACGACTTCGGGGACAGTCCGATCATCGACGGCCGCAAGACGGTGTTGTTCTGCGCCTGGCTGGCCTGGTCGCGCTTCCGGGTCGTGCTGGCCTTGCGGGACCGGACGGCACCGACGGTGTTCGCTGCGCTGGACGTCACGTTGCGCCGGCTCGGTGGCGCGCCGACCTACGTGCTGACCGACAACGAGAAGACCGTCACGACCGGCCACATCGCCGGGATGGCGGTCCGCAACCCGCAGGTCGTCAGCTTCGCCCGGCACTACGGCGTGACGGTGCATACCTGCGAGCCGGCCGACCCGGCGAGCAAGGGCGGCAGTGAGAGCACGGTCAAGCTCGCCAAGGCCGACCTGGTCCCGACCGACACCAACCTGCTGCCGGCCTACGACACCTTCGCCGAGCTCGAGGCGGCCTGCGAGGTGTTCTGCGAGCAGATCAACACCCGGATCCATCGGGTCACCCGGCGCGCTCCGGTCGAGATGCTCAGCGTCGAGCAGGACCGGCTGCACCCGCTGCCAGCTGTCCCACACACGGTCGCGTTCGGGCTGGCCCGCTCAGTTCCGGCCCGGACCCCGATGATCGCGTTGGACGGCGGGCAGTACTCGGTGCCGCACCAGCTGCTCGGTCAGCAGGTCTGGGTCCGGGTGCACGGTCAGGGCCGCGACGAGAAGGTCATCGTTGTGCACGTCAGCGCGGCCGGGCCGGTCGAGGTCGCCCGGCACGGACGTGCCACTCCTGGCAGTCCGAAGATCGATGACAGCCACTTCCCGCCGCAGCCCGCGGGCGCGCTGGACCGGCAGCCGAAGGCCAAAAGCGCTGCAGAGGGGGACTTCCTGGCTCTGGGAGCTGGGGCCAGGATGTGGCTGACCGAGGCCGCCGCGGCCGGCACCACCAAGATGCGGGTCAAGCTGGCCGAGGCCGTCGCCCTCGCGAAGCTCGGGGACCCGGTCGCAGTCGACTGGGCGCTCGGGCATGCCGCGGTCAACAGCCGCTTCGCCGAGGCCGACCTCGGCTCGATCGTCAACCACCACGCCCGCACCCACGCCGGCCCGCGGCATCAGGCCAGCGAGACGCGCAGCTTGACCCAGGGCACCGGCGCCTGGTCCGCGCTGCTCGGCCGGGGCGGCGAGCCCGCACCCGCCGGGCCCGTCGCCGTCGCCGTGGACGCGGACGTGGAGGTGGCCGGATGACCTCCGAGCTCACCGCCACCCTCGCAGAAGCCAAGGCTGGCGCAGCACGACAAGCCCGGACCACCGCGCCGACCGCCGGTGTCCCGTCGGCGCCGCCGCTGCCAGCAGAGCTGGAAGCGCTGCTGCGCGGCCTGCGACTGCCTCACATCCGCCGGCACGCCCCCGAGGTGCTGGCGACGGCAAAGGCCCAACGGTGGGACCCCGCTGAGGTCCTCAAAGCGCTCCTGGTCGAGGAGGCCGCCGGCCGGGCCCGGTCCGCGCTGGCGACCCGGCGGGCCGCGGCGGCGTTCCCGACCGGGAAGACCTTCGACGCCTGGCAGGCCCAAGCCAGCTCGGTCCCGGCCCCGACCCAGCAGGCGCTACGGACGCTGGAGTGGATCGGCCGCCGGGAGAACCTGGTCGTCTGCGGCCCGTCGGGCACCGGCAAGACGTTCCTGCTCGAGGCCCTGGGTCAGCAGGCCGTCGAGCAGGGCCTGAAGGTCGCCTGGTTCACCCTGGAGCAGCTCGGGGTCCTGGTCGGCCGGCACCGCGCTGACGACAGCGTCAGCAAAGCCATCGGCCGGGTCCTGCGTGCTGATCTTGTTGTCGTGGACGACATTGGCCTGCTCCCGGTCGCCCAAGACGCCGCCGAAGGGCTCTACCGGCTCGTCGACGCCGCCTACGAGAAACGGTCCGTTGCGGTCTCCTCCAACCTGCACCCGGCGGCGTGCGACGAGCTCATGCCCAAGACCCTCGCGACCGCGACCGTCGACCGGCTGCTCCACCACGCGCACGTCTGCCAGACCACCGGCGACAGCGTCCGCCTCACCCAAGCCCTGGCCGGGAAGGGAGTCCAGCCACTGACCTGAGCTCGACCGGTGACGGCCAACCCTGGGCAGATCCCATGGCCGTCACCGGGCAGTTCTCGTGGCCATCACCGGGCAGGTCTCATGACCGCCCGCGGGCAGATCCTGATGGCCGTTGACACTTGTTGGCGAACTCGTGACAGCGCTGCCGGCGCTCACCACAAGCGCAGAGGACTGGGCCCATGTGCGAGTGGCTGTTCTGGCGGCGCTTCCCACCACGCGATCTGAGAACCTCGATGGCGTTGTTG
>JAJAYV010000240.1 GCA_026786045.1 Frankiaceae bacterium
GCGCGCCACCGCTCGGGGTCCAGGGCGTTGCGGCCGTCGACGATGCGCTTCTCGGTGACGATGTCGGACAGCACAGCGGGGTCCATCTGCCTGAACTCGGCCCACTCGGTCAGGTGCAGGACGACGTCGGCGCCTTTGGCGGCGTCCAGGGCGCTGTCGCGGTAGCCGAGCTGGGGGTGCAGGACGCGGGCATTGTCCATGGCCTGGGGGTCGTAGAGGCAGACCGCGGCGCCCTGGGTCTGGATGGCGGCGGCGACGTCGAGGGCGGGGCTGTCGCGGACGTCGTCGCTGTTGGGCTTGAACGCCGCACCGAGCACGGTGACGCGCACCCCGCCGAAGCTTCCGCCGACGAGCTCGCGGGCGATCTCGATCATCCGGGCGCGGCGGCGCAGGTTGATCGCGTCGACCTCCTTGAGGAACGACAGCGCCTGGTCGACGCCGAGCTCGCCGGCGCGGGCCATGAAGGCACGGATGTCCTTGGGCAGGCAGCCGCCGCCGAAGCCGAGGCCGGCGTTGAGGAACCGCCCGCCGATCCGGTCGTCGTAGGACAGCGCCTTGCTGAGCATCGTGACGTCGCCGCCGGTGACCTCGCAGACCTCGGCCATCGCGTTGATGAAAGAGATCTTGGTGGCGAGGAAGGCGTTGGCGGCGACCTTGACCAGCTGGGAGGTGGCGAAGTCGGTGACCACGACCGGGGTGGCGGCGGCGATGACGGGGCTGAACGCCTCCCGGAGCTGCTGTTCGGCGCGGGCCGAGTGCACCCCGAAGACCAGCCGGTCGGGGCGCAGGGTGTCCTCGACGGCGAAGCCCTCGCGCAGGAACTCCGGGTTCCAGGCCAGCTCGAGCTCGTCGCCGCGCTCACGCTCGATCATCTCGGCCAGCCGCTCGGCGGTGCCGACCGGGACGGTGGACTTGCCGACCAGCAGCGACCCGGCCCGGGCGTGCGGGACGAGCGCGCCGAAGGCCGCGTCGACGTAGGTCATGTCGGCGGCGTACTCGCCCTTCTTCTGCGGCGTGCCGACGCACAGGAAGTGCACGTCGCCGAACGCGCCGGCCTCCTCGAAGGAGGTGGTGAAGCGCAGCCGGCCGGTGTCGAGGTTCTTGCGCAGCAGCTCCGGCAGCCCCGGCTCGAAGAACGGCACCCGGCCGGACTGCAGCGCCTCGACCTTTTCCGGCACGACGTCCAGGGCCAGCACCTCGAAGCCGAGCTCGGCCATGCACACGGCGTGGGTGGCACCGAGGTAGCCGGTGCCGATGACGGTCAGGCGAGGGCGGTTCGTCATGGCCGGGGAGGCTATCCGCCGCGCACTGGCCCGGACCCGAGAGCGCGATGAGGAAGCCCTCAGGGCGCAGGTGACCGATCTGCCCGGGCGGAATACGATCGGCCCCATGAGCACCGGCGACCCGTCTTACTCCCTGTACGGCCTGACCGAGGAGCACCAGCTCCTGCGCAAGGCGGTCCGCGAGCTCGCGGAGGACAAGATCGCCCCGAGGGCGACCGAGATCGACGAGGCCGCGGAGTACCCGTGGGACGTCCACGAGGAGCTCAAGCGCGCGGACCTGCTCGCCCTCCACGTCCCGGAGGAGTACGGCGGCGCCGGCGCGGACCGGATCGCGCACTCGATCGTCGTCGAGGAGGTCGCCCGGGCCTGCGCGTCGAGCTCGCTCATCGTGGCCGGCAACAAGCTCGGCACGATGGGGCTGATCCTGTCCGGCAGCGAGGAGCTCAAGCAGCAGTTCCTGCCGAAGGTCGCCGCCGGCGAGTGGACCTTCTCGTACGCCCTGTCCGAGCGCGAGGCGGGCTCCGACGCCGCCGCGATGAAGACCCGCGCGGTCAGGGACGGCGACTCCTGGGTGCTCAACGGCACCAAGTGCTGGATCACCGGTGCGGGCGTCAACACCCACTACACGGTCATGGCCAGCACCGACCCGGGCAAGGGCGCGAAGGGCATCTCGGCGTTCGTCGTCGCCGCGGACGACCCCGGCTTCTCGGTCGGCACCAAGGAGCGCAAGATGGGGATCAAAGGCTCCCCGACCTGCGAGATCTACTTCGAGGACTGCCGCATCCCGGCCGACCGCATCATCGGCGAGGAGGGCACCGGCTTCACCACCGCGCTCAAGACCCTCGACCACACCCGCTCGATGATCGGCGCGCAGGCGGTCGGCATCGCGCAGGGCGCCCTTGACGCCTCCATCGCCTACGTCAAGGAGCGGCGCCAGTTCGGCAAGGCCATCGCCGAGTTCCAGGGCGTGCAGTTCATGCTCGCCGACATGGCCATGAAGGTGGAGGCCGCGCGGCACCTGGTCTACGCCGCGAACGCCAGCGCCGAGCGCGGCGACGCCGACCTGACCTTCCTGTCGAGCGCCAGCAAGACCTTCGCCTCCGACACGGCCATGTCGGTGACCACCGATGCCGTGCAGTTGTTCGGCGGCTACGGCTACACGCGCGACTTCCCGGTCGAGCGGATGATGCGCGACGCCAAGATCACCCAGATCTACGAGGGCACGAACCAGGTGCAGCGCATGGTCATGGCGCGCTCGCTGCTCGCCTAGCGTCTGTCAGAGGTCCTTGCGGACGAACGACGCGGCGGCCAGGCCCCACACCATCGCCACCCACAGCGCCGCCCAGGCGAGGTAGGAGGGCGTCGGCGGCGCAGCGCTGAGGAACGGGAAGGCCTGGCCGCCCTCGTCACCGAGCCGCAGCAGCGCGGTCGGGTCCTGGAAGGCGTGCATCGCCCCGCGCCACAGGCCGTCGGTCGGCAGCAGCATCCGGGAGACGGTGCCGACGCGCTCGACGGACGCGTTGCCGAGCGAGGCGCCGATCCCGCCCACCACCCCGGCCACCCACGCGGTCCCGAACAGGCCGACCGCCACGACGCCCGACGCCATCGGCGACACGGCCGTCGACAGCAGCACAGCCAGGGTGAGCAGCGCGGTCGTCTGCGCCGCGAGCAGCGCGAGCGCGGCCGCCGGCTGCGGCGGCCAGTAGCCCACCGTGGCCCGGACGACCAGGCACTGCGCGAGGCCCGCGAGCACGACGAAGCCGCTGCCGAAGGCGACCAGACCCAGCCACTTGCCGAGCAGGAACGCGGAGCGGCGGATCGGGCGGGCGAGCACGGACAGCGCGATGCCCGACTCGGTCTCGCCGGCCAGGGTCGGGCCGGCGAGGAAGGCCGTGCCGAGTGCCGCGATGAGGCTGAAGCCGAACATCACCAGGTTGAGCAGGATCGAGGCGGTCAGCAGGGCCTCGCCGCTGGTGAGCGTCCCGCCGGACTCGGCGGCCAGGCGCGAGAAGCCCCAGCCGCTCAGGGCGATGAGCACGACGGTCATCGCGGTGAGCGCCAGCAGCACGCGCTGGCGCGACGCCTCGCGCAGGGTGAGCGCCGCGATGGTGAGGACCGTCCGGGTGGTTGTCACTGCCGGGCCCCCGCTCCGTCGCGCAGGATGCCGAGCAGCCGGTCCTCCAGGCTGATCCGCGCCGGCTCGACCGCGTGCACCCGCGCGCCGAGCGCGATGAGGTCGCCGACCAGGTCGGGCACGGCGGTGTCGACGTCGTCGGCCGGCAGCGCGACGGTGAACCAGTCGCCCTCCCGCTCGACGTGCCCGGTCTCGGCCAGCCGCGCCTGCGCGGCGGGGGAGAGACCCGTCAGGTGAAGGTGCAGCTCGTGCCGGCCGAGCAGCTCGGCGAGGGAGCCGGCGGCAGCGACCCGTCCGCGGTCGAGGATGACGACCCGGTCGCAGACCCGCTCGACCTCCCCGATGAGGTGTGAGTTGAGCAGCACCGCGACGCCGCGCTCCCGCAGCGACAGCACGATGTCGCGCACGTCGGCGCGGCCGAGCGGGTCGAGCGCGCTGGGCGGCGCGTCCAGCACGACCAGCTCCGGCCGGGCGACCAGCGCGACGGCGAGCCCGAGCCGCTGCTGCATCCCCTTGGAGAAGCCTCCCAGGCGGTCGTCGGCGCGATCGGCCAGCCCGACCAGCGCCAGCGCCTCGCTCTGCTCGCCCGTCGGGACGTCGGCGCCCGACAGCCGGACGTGCAGGGCGAGCACCTCGACCGGGCTGAGCCAGGGCTGGTAGCGGAACAGCTCCGGCAGGTAGCCCACCCGGGCCCGCGCCGCTGGGTCGGCCGCCGGCCGGCCGAGCAGCACCACCTCGCCCGCGTCGGGGTGGACCAGCCCGAGGAGCATCTTGATCACCGAGGTCTTGCCGGCGCCGTTGGGCCCGAGCAGCCCCACCACCTCGCCCCGCCCGACCTCGAACGACACGTCCGAGACGGCCTGCTGCTTGCCGTACCGCTTGCGCAGTCCGGAGCACCAGGCGGCCGGTCCCGGCGGCATGTCCGCGACGAGCTGCGCCGCGGCCCGCCGGTCGGCTTCGACAGGAGCCGTCACCGCAGGCCCCGGGCGACCGCCAGCACCTCGTCGTCGCCGAGCGAGCCGGCCACCACGGTCAGCACGCCCTCCTGCACCCACACGACGGCCGACAGCGCCCGGTCGCGGCTCACGAGCAGCGTGGCCGGGACCC
Source organism: Frankiaceae bacterium (assembly GCA_026786045.1). Classification (GTDB taxonomy): domain Bacteria; phylum Actinomycetota; class Actinomycetes; order Mycobacteriales; family SCTD01; genus SCTD01. Next base: position 4,525 of record JAJAYV010000240.1, read on the forward strand.
CGCCCACCTGCGTGGAGGAGGTGGTCACCTCGCCGGCCGGTACGGGTAGCGGCAGGGTGGAGCCGTCCGCGGCGAAGGTCCGCAGCTGCTCCGCCACCCCCTCGGGCAGCCCGGGCAGCGTCAGCAGGTAATCGCGCACCTGCTCGAACGGCAGGCCGGCGGAGAAGGCCGTGGGCGCGACCGCCCGGCCGACGACGAGAGCGGGCGCTCCGGACGCCGACTGCCACACCTGCGCGGCGCCGGGGCCGGCGTCGAGCCGC
>JAJAYV010000241.1 GCA_026786045.1 Frankiaceae bacterium
GGTGAAGGTGTCCTCGGTCAGACCACCCAGGAAGACGATCTCCATCCCGAGCAGGGAGGCTGCCGTGCTCATCACGGCGTCGATCGCGGGGTGCTGAGGGAGGGGGAGGCTCACGAGGGACTTCCTCTGCGGACGGGGGCACGGCCGAGGGACGCCTTGCCCCTCCTCCCCAGGATCATCCCTCCTCGGGCAGATCCCGTCTGCACATCGGGTCAGACGGCGAGCCGCTCCTTGACCTGGGCCAGGCTCGGGTTGGTCATCGCGCTGCCGTCGCCGAAGACCACCGTGGGCACGGTCTGGTTGCCGCCGTTGACGCGCATGACGAAGTCCGCGGCCGTGTCGTCGTGCTCGATGTCGACGACGTCGTACGCCACGCCCTCGCGGTCGAGCTGCTTCATCAAGCGGTGGCAGTAGCCGCACCACTGGGTGCTGTAGATCGTCAGTCCGGCAGCTGCGGTCACGGAGGGCTCCAGGGTCAGGGGTTCGGGGGGTACGGGAGGGTCAACAGACCGGGCCGCCCGCGCCTTCCCGGGCGCGCCATCGGCGAGACTGGCCCGGTGAGCCCCGACCTGACCCCAGACGCCGTCCTGGCGGCCCTCGACCCCGAGCAGCGCGAGGCGGCACAGGCGATCTCCGGCCCGGTCTGCATCCTGGCCGGCGCCGGCACGGGCAAGACGCGCACGATCACGCACCGGGCCGCCTACGCCGTCCTGTCGGGCGCCACGCCGGCCTCCGCCTTGCTGGCCGTCACCTTCACCGCCCGCGCCGCGGGGGAGATGCGCACCCGCCTGCGGGCGCTCGGCGTCGGCGGCGTGCAGGCCCGAACCTTCCACTCCGCCGCGATGAAGCAGCTCGGCTACTTCTGGCCGCGCGTGGTCGGCGGTCCGCCACCGCGGCTGGTCGACAACACCTTCGGCATGGTCGCCAACGCCGCGGCCCGCGTCCGGCTGCGGCCCGGCACCAGCGAGCTGCGCGACCTGCTGTCCGAGCTCGAGTGGGCCGCGAGCTGCCTGGTCGGCCCGGAGGACTACCCCGCCGCGGCGGCCCGCGCCGGGCGCGAGGGGCCGTTCGACCCGGCGGTCGTCGCGCAGGTCTACGAGGCCTACGTCGACCTGAAGTCCGCGCAGGGCGTCGCGGACTTCGGCGACCTGCTGCTGCTCACGGCGGCCGCGCTGGAGGACAACGCCGCGGTGGCCGAGGAGTTCCGCGCCCGCTACCGGTCCTTCGTCGTCGACGAGTACCAGGACGTCACCCCGCTGCAGCAGCGCCTGCTCGACGCCTGGCTCGGCGGCCGCGACGACCTGTGCGTGGTCGGCGACGCCCAGCAGACGATCTACAGCTTCACCGGCGCCACCCCCGACCACCTGGTCCGCTTCCGTGAGCGCTTCCCCGGCGCGACCGAGGTGCGCCTGGTGCGCGACTACCGCTCGACCCCGCAGGTCGTCGCCCTCGCCAACGGCGTCATCGGCAAGGCCACGACGTCGTACGCCCGGCTCGAGCTGCTCGCCCAGCAGCCGCCCGGGCCGGAGCCGGTCTTCGCCGAGCACGACGACGAGCCGGCCGAGGCCGCGGCCGTCGCGGCCCGCTGCACGGCGCTCATCGCCGCCGGCACCCCCGCCAGCGAGATCGCCGTGCTCTACCGGGTCAACGCCCAGTCCGCGGCGTACGAGGCGGCGCTGTCCGACGCCGGCGTGCCGTACCTCGTCCGCGGCGGGGAGCGCTTCTTCGACCGCAAGGAGGTCAAGGAGGCGCTGCTGCTGCTGCGCGGCGCGGGCCGGGCGGCCGATGAGGACGCCCCCACCGGGCTGACCGACCTGGTCGCCGACGTGCTGCGCGCCGGCCTGGGCTGGGAGCGCGACACCCCGCCGGCCGGCGCCGGGGCAACCCGCGAGCGGTGGGAGTCCCTGGCCGCGCTGCACCGGCTGGCCGGCGACCTGGCCGCGCCCGAGCCCACCGCGGGGCTGCGCGAGCTGGTGGCCGAGCTCGAGGAGCGAGCCTCCGCCCAGCACGCCCCGAGTGTCGAGGGCGTCTCGCTCGCGTCGCTGCACGCCGCCAAGGGCCTGGAGTGGGACGCCGTCTTCCTCGTCGGGCTGGTCGACGGGACCGTCCCGCTCGTGCATGCCGACACCCCCGCCGCGGTCGAGGAGGAGCGCCGGCTGCTCTACGTCGGGGTCACCCGCGCGCGCTTCCACCTGTCGCTGTCCTGGGCGCTGTCCCGCTCGCCCGGCGGGCGTGGCTCGCGCCGGCCGTCGCGGTTCCTCGACGGGCTGCACGCCGCCTCCTCGCGCCCGGCGCAGGTGGCCGGCGGAGCCCGCGCCGCGCGTCGCGAGCGGTCCGGTCCGGTGGCCTGCCGGGTGTGCGGCGCCTCTCTCGTCGCGACCGTGGACCGCAAGCTCGGACGCTGCGCCGGCTGCCCCTCGACGATGGACGAGCAGCTGTTCGAGGCGCTGCGGGAGTGGCGCGCCGCGCGGGCCAAGGAGCTCAAGCAGCCGGCCTACTGCGTCTTCACCGACACCACCCTCACGGCCATCGCCGAGCAGCGCCCCACCGACGTCGCGGCGCTGGTCAAGATCCCCGGGATCGGCCAGGCCAAGCTCGACAAGTACGGCGAAGAGGTGCTCGGTCTGGTCGGCGCCGAGGACTCGTCGCGATAAACCCCTTGCACGGCTGCTGCGGCACCTCTACCTTCCTGTTCGCCGGTGATCGCCGGTAGCGACGAACGCAGAGACGGAGGTGGACGACGTGGTGAAGACCCTGCTGTGCGAGACGCACACGACGACGCCGTCCACCGGCCTGTCCTCCGCCGTCCGCGAGCGGTTCGGCACCGCGCCGAACCTGGCCGAGCAGGGGACAGCTGTGCCCTTCGCCGGCTCGTCCGCCGCGACCGCTGTCGCTGCTGCTGAGGTCGCCGTCGCCGGCGTCCGCTCCACCGATCTCCCGGGCTCTCCGTCTCGAGGCGCACCGGTCTGACCTTCAGACCGACTCGCACCTCGAGGCCGCGGAACCCGACACGGGATCCGCGGCCTCGCTGCATTTCCCGGGTGCTCCACCCGGAC
>JAJAYV010000242.1 GCA_026786045.1 Frankiaceae bacterium
GCCACCGCCGAGGCCGAGCGCCTGGCCGCCGCCCAGCGCGCGACCGTCGCCGCGCAGGAGCGCCTGTCGGGCTACATCGGGTCGCTCTACCGGACCGGGATGGGCAACAGCCAGCTGTCGCTCTACTCCTCGCTGCTCGACGCCAAGAACCCGCAGCAGCTGTTCAAGGGCCTGTCGATGGCGCAGCGCGTCGGCGGCAACACCAACAACGCCTTCGTCGCGCTCGGCGAGGCCGAGCTGGCCCAGGCCGCCGCCGCCGAGCGCAGCGCGGCGGCTGAGCGCCAGCAGCGCGAGGCCGAGGCCAAGGCCGTCGAGCTCAAGACCGCCGCTGACGCCGTCGTCGCCCGACAGCAGGACCTCGTGATGGGGCGACAGATCGCGCTGCTGCGCACCCAGGCCGCCGCCGCGGCCGCCCGCGCCGAGGAGGAGAAGCGCGCCGCGCTGCTCGCCCAGGCCGAGGTGATCGCCCGCCAGCGCGCCGAGGCGCCGACCGCCGCCATCGAGGGCGCTTTCGTGGACCGCCCGACCGCCGCGTGCAAGGGCCAGGACACCAGCGGCTATCCCAACGGTCGCATCCCGGCCGACGCGCTGTGCCCGCTGTGGGGCACCAGCGGCCAGATGCTGCGCGCCGACGCGGCCGCGGCCTTCAACGAGATGAGCCGGGCGTACGCCCAGGTCTTCGGCGCCCCGATCTGCGTGACCGACTCCTACCGCAGCTACGAGGAGCAGGTGGCCGTCAAGGCCGCCAAGCCCGGCCTCGCAGCCCAGCCCGGGAGCAGCAACCACGGCTGGGGCATGGCGGTCGACCTGTGCGACGGGATCCAGCAGTACGGCAGCCCGACGCACCAGTGGATGCAGGACAACTCGATGCTCTACGGCTTCTTCCTGCCGGCGTGGGCGCAGCAGGGCGGCTCCAAGCCCGAGCCGTGGCACTGGGAGTTCGCGGGCTAGAGCTCGCCGCTCAGCAGGCCGCGGAGCCGCCCGGCCAGTACGTCCCAGCGCCACTCCCGCTCCACCCAGGCCCGTCCGGCCCGCCCCATCTCCTGCGCCCGGGCCGGGTCGGCCAGCAGCGCCAAGACCTGCTGCGCCACAGCCGGTACGGACGTGCCGTCCACGACGACGCCGGTCTCGCCGTCGAGCACCGCGTCGGGCGAGCCGCCGGAGCGGCCGGCCACCACCGGCAGCCCGGTCGCCGACGCCTCGAGGAAGACGATGCCCAGGCCCTCGACCTCGAGCCCGCCCCGTCGGGTGCGGCACGGCATGGCGAAGACGTCGCCGGCGTCGTAGTGCGCGGGCAGCGACTCCCACGGCACCGAGCCGGTGATGACGACGTCGTCGGCCACGTCGTGCTCGGCGGCCAGCCGGTGCAGCCGAGCGGCGTCCGGCCCGCCGCCGACGAGCAGCAGCGCCACCCCCGGCACCACCCGGCGGATCTCCGGCAGCGCGCGGATGAGCACGTCCTGTCCCTTGCGCGGCACCAGCCGGGACACGCACACGACCACCGGCCGGTCCGCCAGGCCGTACGTCCGGCGGACGTCCGCCCCGCCGCAGCCGGGCCGGAAGACGGCGGTGTCGACGCCGCTGGGGAGCCGCTCCATCCGGCTGCGGAAGGCCGGCTCGAGGCGCTCGCGGGTGTAGGCGCCGAGGTAGGTGACGACGTCGACCTCGCGGCCGATCCGGCGCAGCACCTGGCGGGCGCCGGGCAGCGCCGCCCAGCCGACCTCGTGGCCGTGCGTGCTGGCGACCACGCGCTCCAGGCCCAGCCGGCCAGCGAGCAGCCCGAGCGGGGCGGCGGCGCCGAACCAGACGCGGTCGCACGCCTCGGCCCGGGCGATCTCGCGGGCGCGGCGCAGCACGTCGGGCGTCGGCAGCATCAGCGAGCTCGGGTGCCGCACGACGGGGAACGGCTGCGCGGCGTCGAACTCCGCGGCGCGCTTCCACGCCGGCGCATACACCACCACCTCCCCCGCCGGCTGCCGGACGGCCAGGCTGTGGACGAACGCCTGGATGCCCCCAGGCCGCGGCGGGAAGTCGTTGGTGACGACGAGGGTCCTCATCGCAGCCGCTCCCACTCCCGCGCCAGGGCCAGGCGCTCGGTCACCCCGGGGTGGGACGCGAACAGTGCGTAGGCCAGCGGAGCGGGATCGAGGTCGGACAGGTTGGACAGCGCCAGGCGCTTCTGGGTCGCGGTGAAGGTCGCGACGTCGCGGGTGAGGTCGAGGGAGTGGACGTCGGCGCGGGTCTCGATGGCGCGCGAGACGAGGTTCGTCGCCGGCGCGGCGAGCAGCGAGCCGACCGCTGCCAGCCCGAGCAGCAGCGGCACCACCCGCGGGTCGGCCGGGCCGTCAACGCCCGCCCGGCTCAGCAGCGGGCGCCAGGTCAGCAACAGCGCGATCGCACAGACGGCGGCCGCCGCGCCAATCGCGCCCAGCAGCGTGCCGTTGCGAACGTCGTGGAACTTCGCATGAGCCAGCTCGTGCGCGACGATCAGCCGCACCTCCTTCGGCGGTGCCCCCTCGACGAGTGTGTCGTAGACGACGATGCGGCGGCTGCTGCC
>JAJAYV010000243.1 GCA_026786045.1 Frankiaceae bacterium
ACCGCGACCGCCCGGTCGACTGCGCCCGCACCGCACCTCCGAGCCGCCGCGCTGGCAGCGCGTCGCGGCGTCGCTGTCGTACCGGCTGTTGATCGACCCGGACGGCCGGCCGCCGCGGATGAAGCTCCAGCACCGGATGTGAGGCCGCTCCGGCGGGGAACGACGTACGGGTGTACGACGTCGACGTCCTGGGGCTGCCGACCCGCGAGGTGCTGCGCGAGCGCGTGCCCGAGCTGGTGGCGGAGGCCTGCGCTCGGCGGGGAGGAGGACGCCCGGCTCGAGCTGGGGGAGGTGGCGCCGGGCAGCTTCGCCGAAGCGCTGAATGCGCTGCAGCCCGACGGCCGGGTGCACGCCGACCGCTTCGACGATCAGGTGCTGGTGCCGTTCTGGCTAACCACCTGCCTGCGGGGCTGGCCGTGCTGCCGCACCTGCCGGTGCTGGCCGACTCGGCCGATGCGGAGGCGGCCCGGCTGCGTGGTCCCGGCGGTTCCTGACCGACGGTGACGGGGCGGGCCGTTCGGGTGAAACCCCTCGCACCCGGTCCTGTCAGGGGCGATCATGTGCAGCCTCCGCGTGCGTCCGACGTGGGGAGGGGGTGAGGTGCCGATGACCGACGTGCGCCGCCGGTCCGGGCGCCCGGGAGGCCCCCTGCTGGACCCCCTGCTGGACCCCCTGCGGCTGACCGCCGTGGCCCGGGCCTCGAGCGTGGTCGAGGACACCCGCACCGGGCTGAGCCGCTTCACGGCGATGGCCGTGCGCGAGCTCGGCGTCGACGGGGCCTTCCTGACCCTCGTCTCCGACCGCGACGAGCTGGTCGGCGCGGTCCAGACGCCTTCCGGTGCCCAGCCGATCGAGCGGCTGCCGGTGGAGCAGTCGCTGTGCCAGTACGTTGCGGCCTCGGGCGAGCCGCTGCTGATGTCCGACCTCGCCCTCGACCCGCGTTCGTCGGGCCTGTGGTCGGTGCGCGAGCGCGGGCTGCGGGCCTACGCCGGGGTCCCGATCCGCGACGCGGCTGGGTCGGTCCTCGGTGGCTTCTGCGTCGCCCACACCGCACCCCGTCCGTGGGACCGGCACGACCGGCTGCTGCTCACCGACCTCGCTGCTGCGGCGTCCACCGAGCTGTCCCTGCGCGTGACGTTGGCGGAGGTCGGCCGGCTGGAGGTGAACGCGCGCCGCCGCGCCGAGCAGGAGCGGGCGCTGCACCGGGTCGCGGCCGCGGTGGCCCGGGGCGAGGACACGTCCGAGGTCCTGGCCCTGGCCACGCGCGAGCTCGTCGAGCTGCTCGACCTCGCCGGCGCCCTCATCCTGCGTTTCGACGGCAGCGGGCGCGTCGTCGTGATCGCCCGCGCCGGCGAGGACGGCGAGCCGAGCCTGGACGGGTGCCTGGAGACCCTGGCCCGCGTCAGGGGCGGCCTGCCGTCGGCCGTCGGAGGCCGGGAGGGGGAGTTCTGCGCGGTCGTCCCCGTGCTGCGCGAGGACACCATGTGGGGGGCGGTCGTCGTCCTCACCGGCGCCGCAGAGCCGCAGGACGCGCTGTCCCACCTCCAGGAGCTCGCACACTGCGTCGCGCTGGTCATCGACAGCGCCGAGGCACGCCTCCGGCTGGCCCACCTGGCCGAGACCGACCCGCTCACCGGGATTCCCAACCGGCGGGCGTTCACCCGGCGCCTGCAGGAGGAGCTCGCGAGGGCGATGCGGCACGGCCACCCGTTCACGCTCGCCATCGTGGACGTCGACGAGTTCAAGCCGGTCAACGACCAGTGGGGGCACGAACGCGGCGACCGGCTGCTGCAGGAGCTGGCCAGCCGGCTTCAGGTGCTGTTGCGCAGCGGAGACCTGCTGTGCCGCATCGGCGGTGACGAGTTCGCGGTCCTGCTGCCCGAGACGGGGGAGAGGGCCGCGACCGAGACGCTCGACCGGCTGCGGCAGGCGGTCTCCGGCACCACCCTGGCCGGACTGGCCGTGACGGTCACCATCGGCGGGGCGGTGACCGGCGACGGGACCACCGGCGGCTCCGGGCTGCTGCGGGCGGCCGACCGGGCGCTCTACGAGGGCAAGCGCCGGGGCCGAGACGTGGCCGTGGTCGTCCGAGACGACTGAGCGGGACCTTCGGCCCTGGCGCCCGGTGGGCGCCGGGCCAGGCTGGAAGAACCGACGATCCCCTGGAGGAACCATGAGCACCACCGTCACCGTCGAGCGGTCCGCCTGGGTCGGCAACTTCGCCCGGCTGACCGAGGAGCGCAGCGGCCAGTCGGTCGTCATCGAGGTGCTGGACGAGGAGCTGGGCGACCAGACGCTGGTCGACGGACTGCCGCTGGCCGACCTCGACGTCGACCCGCGCGGGCGGGTGCTGGTCGTCGCCTGCCGCGGTCACGACGGCTCGTCGCGCGTCGTGCTGCGGCACATGATCCACGACCTCGAGCAGGTCGACCTCGTCGACCAGCCGGACGGCCGGCTCGTCGTCCGGGTCGTCGACGCCAAGGGCGTGCAGACGCTCCTATCGTTCACGCCGACGCCCGCGCTGATCTGAGCCCGTCTCGTCCCGGCCCTCCGCCGACCAGTACGGCGGCGGCGCGAGGATCCGCGGCAGCGCCGACTGCACCCGGTCCGAAGCTCTCGTCCTGCTGCTGCCAGGTGTCGTACGCCGGCGCGCGGTGCTGATCCGAGACAATGTTCACAGGACCGCTGGTTGACGAAGTCGTCAACCAAGAGCAGGCTGGTCCTCGTGCCCTTCACCGCCGTACGCCCGGTCACCGAGGCCAAGGCCGACCTGTTCAAGGCCCTGGGCCACCCCGTGCGGGTCCGGGTGCTCGAGCTGCTCGCCGAGGGGGAGCGGTCGATGGGCGAGCTCGCCGCGGCGTCCGGGATCGAGCTCTCCCACCTTTCGCAGCACGTCGGCGTCCTGCGCCGGGCCGGGGTGGTCGACAGCCGGCGGGTGCGGACAACCGTCCTGTGCACGCTGCGGGACCCGCAGACGGCCGAGCTGCTGGCAGTCGCCCGGCGGCTCATCAGCGCCAACCTCCGCTCCGGGCAGGCACTGCTCGCCGCGCTCGACGACGCGGACGACGCGGTGTCGCTCGCCGACGCCGCTCGTCCTCCGGTGTGAGCCGCGCGGCGGGGTTAGGCACCGCTCGCCTGACCGCCCTGCTGCCCCGCCGCGCCGACTACGCCGGGCTGCGCCGCTCGTGGGCGCGCGATCTCAGTGCGGGCGTCACGGTCGGCATCGTGGCGCTGCCTCTCGCGCTCGCCTTCGGCGTGGCGACCGGCGTCGGCGCGGCGCCGGGGCTCGTGACCGCCGTCGTCGCGGGTGCTGTCGCGGCGGTGTTCGGCGGCTCGCACCTCCAGGTCTCCGGGCCGACCGGGGCGATGACCGTGGTGCTCGTCCCGCTCGTCGCCGCGAACGGCCCCTCGGTGGTGCTCCCGGTCGCCGTCCTGGCCGGCGTGTTCGTGATCGCTGCGGCCGTGCTGCGGCTGGGGCGGCTGCTGGCGTACGTCCCGTGGCCGCTCGTCGAGGGCTTCACCGTCGGCATCGCCGTCGTCATCGCCGCCCAGCAGGTGCCGAGCGCGCTCGGCGTGGACCCGCCCGACGTCGAGAACGCCGCGGGGGCAGCCGTCGTCGCGCTCGCCCGCTTCGTCGAGCGCCCGGACTGGACGGTGCTCGCGCTGCTGGCGCTCGCGGTCCTGCTGACCGCGGGACTGCCGCGGCTGCACCGGTCCCTGCCGGCGAGCCTGCTCGCCGTCGTCGCGGTCACCGTCGTCGCGGAGAGCACCGGGGCGCAGGTCGCCCGCATCGGGGCGCTGCCGTCCTCGCTGCCGGTCCCGGCCCTGCCCGACCTGTCCGGTGCCGTGGGGCTGCTCGGACCCGCCCTCGTCATCGCCTTCCTCGCCGGCCTGGAGAGCCTGCTGTCGGCGCGGGTCGCCGACGGGATGAGCGACGCCGACCGGCACGACCCGGACCGGGAGCTCTTCGGGCAGGGGCTGGCCAACGTCGCCGCCGGCATCTGCGGCGGCATGCCCGCCACCGGGGCGATCGCCCGTACGGCCGTCAACGCCCGCGCCGGCGCCCACACCCGCGTCGCCGCGCTGTCCCACGCGGCGGTGCTCGCAGGCATCGTCTACCTGGCGTCCGGGCTGGTGAGCAGCATCCCGCTCGTCGCCCTGGCCGGGGTGCTCGTGGTCACCGCCTGGCGGATGGTCGAGCGGCACAGCGTCCGGGCGGTGCTGCGGTCCACCCGCGGCGACGCGGCGGTCTTCGCCGTGACCGCGGTCGTCACGGTCGCCTTCGACCTCGTCACGGCGGTCGAGGTGGGCCTGCTGCTCGCCGGCGTCCTGGCGCTGGCCCACCTGGCCGGCACCGCCCAGGTCGTCCCCGAGCCGCTCGCCGCGGACGGCATCGACACCGACGTCGAGCACGCCCTGCTCGCCTCGCACGTCCTGACCTACCGCCTGGACGGGCCGCTGTTCTTCGCCGCGTCGGCGCGCTTCCTGGCCGAGCTGACCGCCACGGCCGACGTACGGGTGGTGATCCTGCGGCTGAGCGGCGTCGGGATGCTCGACGCGACCGGAGCCCGGGCGCTGGGCGAGATCGCCGAGCAGCTGGCCGACCGGGGGATCACCGTGCTGCTCAAGGGGGCCAGCCCCGAGCACACCCGGCTGCTGGCGGCCGTCGGCGCCCTGACGCCCGTGCTGTCGCAGCACCACCTGTTCGACGACCTGCCCGCCGCGGTCGCCCACGCGCGCGCGCACGTCGCCCGGCTCGGCCACGGTCCGACCGTGCCGGCGGTTCCGAGCCCCTGACCGGCCCGCGCTCCACTCGCTCAACGGGTTCGGGCGACGGGGCGGTCGCGGCCGCGGTCCCCACCGCGCAGTCGCTCAGCCGGCGTCGGCCGCGACCAGCCGTCCGACGAGCAGGCCGAGGTGCAGCCGCAGCCGGTCCTCGCCGTCCGCGAGGTCGAGGCCGGTGACCTGCTCGATGCGCGACAGTCGGTAGTAAAGCGTCTGACGGTGCACCTGCAGCGCGGCCGCCGTCGCCTTCACGCTGCCGGCCAGCTCGAGGTAGCGCGCCGCCGTGACCGCCAGCCGCTCATCGGGGTCGTCGAGCAGGGCCCGGACCGGGTCGTCGACCAGCGCCGCG
>JAJAYV010000244.1 GCA_026786045.1 Frankiaceae bacterium
GGCCGAGAGCGCCGCGACCGAGGTGCTCGACCGGGTCGGCCGCGCGCTCGGGGCCGGACCGCTGTGCCGCGACCCACGCCACGCCACACTCGCCGCCGACCTGCCGGTCTACCTGCGGCAGAGCCACGCCGAGACCGACCTCGCCGGCCTGGGGGCCCTCGCACTCGAGCGAGACCCGGCTTGGTGACCATCGAGCCGGGCGCGGGCACCCCCGAGGCAGCCTGGGAGGCCTGGACCGCCCTCAGCGCCCTGCCGGTGCTCGACCTCGAGCCCTGCCGCCGGGCCGTCGTGCTCGCACCCCACCCCGACGACGAGACCCTCGCCGTCGGCGGCCTGATCGCCGCGCTCCTGGCCCACGGAACGACCGTCGTGCTGCTCGCCGCCACCGACGGTGAGGCGTCCCACCCCGGCAGCCGCGTCAGCAGTCCCGACCAGCTGCGAGCAGTGCGCGCCGCCGAGACCTCAGCCGCCCTGGCCGCGCTCGGCGCCGGCCTGCCCGGGCGGCTCGTCGAGCGACGGCTGCAGCTGCCCGACGGCGGCCTCACCGCCTGCGAGGACGAGCTGACCTCGGCCCTCGCCCCCCTGATCGGAGTGGACGACTGGTGCATCGCGCCGTTCGACGGCGACGGCCACCCCGACCACGACAGTGCTGGGCGGGCAGCCGCTGCCGCGTGCGCTGCCACCGGCGCACGCCTGCTCTCCTACCCGCTCTGGCTCTGGCACTGGGCCGCACCCGACGACGAGCGGGTCCCGTGGGAGCGGGCCGTCCGGCTCCCGCTCGCAGACGAGGCCCGGCGCCGCAAGCGCGAGGCGCTGGCCTGCTACCCGAGCCAGACCGAGCCGCTCGGCCCGGCCGCCGAGGACGCCGCCGTCGTCCCGCCGTCCGACCTGGCGTATTTCCTGCGAACCGAGGAGCACCTGTTCGCGTGACGCTGCCCGACGACTACTTCCACGGCATGTACGACGCCTCGCCGGACCCCTGGGGGTTCACCGACCGCTGGTACGAGGAGCGCAAGCGCGCCCTCACCCTCGCTGCGCTGCCCGCGCGGCGCTACGCCACCGCGTTCGAGCCCGGCTGCTCCATCGGCGTGCTGACCGAGGGACTGGCTGCGCGGTGCGACGACCTGCTCGCCGCCGACGTGTCACCCGTCGCGCTCGCGTCGGCCACGGCCCGGCTCTCGGGGGCCTCCCAGGTGCGGTTCGAGCTGCGGGCCATGCCGCAGGACTGGCCGGCCGGCCGCTTCGACCTGGTCGTGCTCTCGGAGCTGCTCTACTACCTCGGCGAAGACGACCTGCGCACCGTCGCCGGGCGCGCCGTCGAGGCCGTCGCCCCCGGCGGCACCCTGCTCAGCGTCCACTGGCGCCACCCCGTGCGCGACTACCCGCAGACCGGCGACGCGGTGCAGCAGGCCGTCGCCGACGCAGCGCGCGGGCAGCTCGTACCGTCGGTGCGCCACGTGGAGCTCGACCTGGACCTGGCCGTGCACATCCGCCCGCACCCGGGCGAGGACCCCGCGCGGGTGTCGGTCGCCGGCCGGGACGGCCTGTGATGACGCGGGCGATCGCCGTCGCGGTCCCCGCCCACGACGAGCAGGAGCTGCTGCCGGCCTGCCTCAGCTCGCTACGGGTCGCGGCCGCCCAGCCGGGCGTGCCGCCCGTGACGATCGTCGTGGTCGCGGACCGGTGCACCGACCGCACCGCCGACGTCGCCCGGGCCGCCGGGTGCACCGTCCTCGAGGTTGACCTGCGCAGTGCCGGTGCAGCCCGCCGGCGCGGGTTGGACGCCGCCGTCGCCGCGGCGCAGGTACCGGCCGAGCAGCTGTGGCTCGCCACCACGGACGCCGACAGCCAGGTGCCGTGCGAGTGGTTCGCCGACCAACTCAGGTGGCGGGCCGAGGGCTGGGACGCCGTCGCCGGCACGGTGTCCGTGGCCGACTGGTCAGCGCACGACCCTGTCGTCGCGACCCGCTTCGCCGACTGCTACGCCTGGAGCGGCCCGGACCATCCGCACGTGCACGGCGCCAACCTCAGCCTGTCCGGCAGCGCGTACGCCGCGGTCGGCGGATTCCCGCCCCTGGCGCTGGCCGAGGACCATGCGCTGGTCGCGGCCCTCGAGGCCAGGGGGCTGCGGGTGGCCCGAGCCGGGCTGCGGCCGGTCGTGACCTCCGCCCGTCAGGACCCCCGCTCGGCCGGGGGGTTCGGGAACCTGCTGACGGCCCTCGGCGGCGGCTGAGCCCCCGTGCGAGCCCCTTGCAGGTCGCGCCCTTGGCCGCCAGCGCCCACCCTCTGATGCTCGAGGCTCCTACCGAGGCTGGGGGTCGGGCGCAGACTCTGCGGAAGCAGCAGAAGTCAGGCGCCGGCGTTCGCGGGGCTGCAGCAGCAGAGCCGTACGCTCCGCGCGTGACGACAGCGCGCGCGGAGCAGGTGACGACCCTCGACGGCCGGACGTTCACGGCGCACTGCGCCGTGCCAGGCCGCCCGGGCCCGGGCATCCTGCTGTTCCAGGAGATCTTCGGCATCAACGACAACATGCGCGGGCTGGCCGACCGGCTGGCGCGTCAGGGTTACGTCGTACTGGTGCCCGACATGTTCTGGCGCATCGAGCCCGGGTTCGAGCGCAAGGACGAGTCAGCGCTCGAGGAGTGCATGGCCATGGTGGGGCAGCTGGATTGGGACACCGTCCCGGACGACGTCTCGGCGGCGCACGCGCACCTGCTGTCGTTGCCCGAGTGCACCGGCACCGTCGGGGCTGTCGGGTTCTGCCTGGGTGGGACGCTGGCCCTCCTCGCAGCGGCCCGGAGCCGCGTCGACGGCGCGGGGGTCGACGCCGCCGTGAGCTACTACGGCTCCGGCAACAATGGGCTGCTGCCCGTGCTCGACGACGTCGGGTGTCCGGTTCTCTTCCACTACGGCGAGCGCGACCCGTTCATCCCGCTCGACAGCATCGAGGAGGTCGAGCGCGCGGTCGCGGGTCGGCCAGGAATGCGCGTGGAGCGGTACGACGCCGGACACGCGTTCTCCAACTGGGACGCCCCGTCGATGTACGACCGGCCGGCGGCCGAGTCCGCCTGGGCGACGACGCTCGAGTTCCTCGCTGAGCACCTGCGCTAACCCAGCGCTAGGTCCCCTGGCGCCGGTGCCGGTGTCGCCGCATCTCGTCCGCGAGCGCAGGATTGGCCGCCGACAGCCGGGCGGTGATGGTGTCGCGGACGTCCTCGGTCTTGTTCTGGCTGAGCTTGGCCCGGGCGTCGAAGCGGTCGACGCGCAGACGCAGGCCAGCGGTGCCCTTCGCGGCCCGGCGGGTGGCGTCCTCGTCGTCGAGCAGGTTGCGGCCCTGCGGCTGGTGCCGCTCGAAGGAGTCGGTGAGCCGGCACAGGACGGTGTAGTTCTCGTCCTCGTCGAGCAGGACGGGGGTGCCGTACAGGTGTGCGGTGACGTGGTTCCAGGTCGGGACGAGGTCGCCGGGGGCGTACCAGCTGGGCGAGACGTAGTCGTGCGGCCCTTGGATGATCACCAGCAGCTGGTGCCGGCCGAGCTCGTGCAGCTCGTCGTCGGGCCGGCCGAAGTGGCTCAGGACCGTGATGTCGGTGCCGCTCTCGTCCAGCAGCACCGGGTAGTGGGAGGCGACCAGGCCGTTGCTGGTGGCGCTGACGAACGTCGCCCAGGGGTTGTTGCGGACCAGGCGCTTGACCTGCTCGGGGTCGGTCATCAGGTACCGCGGGGTGTGGCGCATCAGTTGCTCCTGCTGCTCCGGCGGGGGCGCACGGCGGTCCGTGCGCACAGGACGACGGCGAGGCCGCCGACGGCGGTGGTCCAGGTCAGCTGCTCGCTCAGCAACAGCGTCGCCCAGGTGATGCTGAGGACGGGCTGGACGAGCTGCACCTGGCTGACGGTGGTCATGGGGCCGATCGCCAGGCCCCGGTACCAGGCGAAGAAGCCCAGGTACATGCTCCCGACGCTGGGGTACGTGAACGCCCACCACTGGACCGCGGTCCCCTGAGGGGGCTCCTGAGCCACGGCAGCGGTCGTGAGCACGAGCATCAGCGGCGCGGCGAGCAGCAGGGCCCACGACACCGTCTGCCACGACCCAGTTCCCGAGCCAGCAGGCCGCCCTCCGCGTAGCCGACGGCGGCGGCCAGCACGGCTCCGAACAGCAGCAGGTCGGCCCAGTGCAGCGACCCGAGACCGCCGTTCTGCAGCGCGGCGAACGCGACGGCGGCGGCGGCGCCGAGCGCCGCGGACAGCCAGAACGACACGGGCCGCACGGACCGCGACGGCGCTGATGCGGTCGCCCGCGGCGGGGCTGCCCGAGTTGCAGGCGTGGTTCGCCAGCCAGGCCGCCGATGCCGCGCCTGTCGGGGTGGCTCCGCCGTCAGCGCGCGACGTGCTCATCGTCGCCGGCAGCCAGAGCGGGTTGAGCTCCATCTTCCAAGATGTGGTCAGCCGACACCGGCGCCGCTGTGCTCGACGTCGTCCGAGCCCGCGCTGCCTTCATCGTCGAGGACGACTGGGCGCACGACCTGGCCATCGACGCCGATCCACGTCCCCTGGTCGGCCACGACGACGACGGCCACGTCATCTAC
>JAJAYV010000245.1 GCA_026786045.1 Frankiaceae bacterium
CTCGGCGCCGCGGTCGTCGGGGCCGCCGTGGGGGCCGCCCGCTCCACCGACTCGGCGGCCCCCCCACACGCGCTGACGAGCGCGGCCACGGCCAGGAGCGCGACGAGGGCGCGGGTCGGACGGGAGGTGCGGGGAGAGCTGCTCACGGGCTGCGACGGTACGTGCACCCAGGACGATCGAGGGCGAGCCGGGCGGATCAGACCGTTGTGTCGTCGATCTCGAAGTACTGCGGCAGCGACCGGTGCCCCGCCAGCCGCAGCGCGCGCGGCATCCGCCGCAGCCGGACGGCCCGGGTGTCCTTCACGGCGGCGTTGTGGAACGACCGCGCCAGCCCCACCCGGGTGGCCGCCGTCTGCAGCTCGGCCAGCGACGCGTCGCCGGAGGCGTCATGGACGAGCAGCGGCAGCGCCGCCTTGAGCGCCCGGGACAGGTCGTTCTCGACCATCTCCCGGCCGTCGACGGTGCCCTCGAGCGCCGCCGAGGCGGCCACGTCGAGCGCCTCCCCGGCGCGCGGGTCGGCGAGGTGGGCTGCGACCGCGCGGGCGGCCGCGGCGCGCCGGACGAGCTGGGCGTCCAGGGCCGCCCAGGAGGCATCGACGCGGGCGTGCAGCCGGTCAAGGCGTCCCGCGGTCCAGCTGACGTAGAGCGCGAGCAGGACGAGGACGAGCCCGACGACGACCCAGGTGGTCACGCGCTCCCCCGCCGCGGCAGCTCGGACATCCAGCGCCGCAGCGCCCGGGCCAGCCGACCCGCGTCGTCGTCGACCTCGTCGGCCGGCAGGGCCGCCTCGAAGGACGGGTCGACGGCCACCGGAGCCGCGAGGGCGACGGTCTCGTAGACCTCGACGACCTGGCGGGTGACGGTCGACCAGTCGTACGCGCGCACGGCGTCGTGGGCCGCGGCCGCGAGCTGGGTCCGGCGCTGCTCGTCGTGCAGCAGGGCCCCGAGGGCAGTGGCCAGCGCGCCGGCGTCGCGCACCGGCACGAGCACGCCGTACGCCCCGTCCTGCAGGACCCGGCGGAAGGCCTCGAGGTCACTGGCCACGACGGGGGTGCCGGCCGACATCGCCTCGATCAGGACGATGCCGAACGACTCGCCGTGGGTGTTAGGCGCGCAGTAGACGGTGCCGCTGGCGAACACGCGGGGCTTGTCCTGCTCGCTGACCATGCCGAGCAGCTCGACCCGGTCGCGCAGCGACGGCGGCACCGCCTCGCGCACGTCGTCGGCGTCGCCCGGTCCGGCGACGAGCAGGTGCACGTCGGGCACCAGCTCGGCCAGCTCCGGCAGCGCCTCGAGCAGCACGGCCAGCCCCTTGCGCGGCTCGTCGATCCGGCCGAGGAACACGACAGTGGGGACGTCCGGCCGGCCCGGCAGCGGCTGCGCGCCCTCGAAGCGGGCCACGTCCACGCCGTTGGGGATGAGCACCGCGTCGCCGCCGAGGTGCTCGACGACGACCCGGCGTGCGGCCGGCGAGACCGCGATGCGCCCGGTGACCTTCTCCAGCGCCGGCTGCAGCGCGGTGCCGAAGACCTGCAGCGCCCGGCTGCGGGCCGTGGCGGTGTGGAAGGTCGCGACGATCGGCCCGCTCGCGGCAAAGCAGGCCAGCATCGAGACGCTCGGCACCGTCGGCTCGTGCACGTGCAGCACGTCGAAGCGCCCGTCGCGCAGCCAGCGCCGGGTGCGGGTGAGCGAGAGCGGCCCGAAGACCAGCCGGGCCACCGAGCCGTTGTACGGGACCGGGACGGCCCGCCCCGCCGGCACGACGTAGGACGGCAGGTCCGGGCTGTCGGGGTCGTCGACGGGGGTCAGCACCGACACGGTGTGGCCCAGCGCGATCAGACTGTCGGCCAGGTCGTGCACGTGCGCCTGCACCCCGCCGGGGGTGTCCCAGACGTACGGGCAGGCGATGCCGATGCGCAGCGACCTCACCGGGGCACCAGGTCGTCGAGCCAGAGGCGCTGGAGCATGTGCCAGTCGGCGGGGTGAGCGGCGATGCCGGTGGCGAAGGCGTCGGCCAGCGCCTGCGTCATCGTCTGCACGTCGGTGGCCGGGACCGCGGGGTGGAAGACGCAGTGCCAGCCGTCGTCGGTGAACGACAGCGTCACCGGGATCAGCGTGGCGCCGGTCCTCAGCGCGAGACCGGCGGGCCCGGCGGGCATCCGGGCGGTGGCGCCGAAGAACTGCACGTCGATGCCGCGCGCGGACAGGTCGCGGTCGGCGAGCAGGCACAGCGTGCCGCCGGCCTCGAGCCGCTCGGTGAGGACGTCGAAGGGCGGGCGCTCGCCGCCGGTGAGCGCGAGGACCTCCATGCCAAGCGACTCGCGGAAGGCGACGAAGCGGTCGTAGACCGACTCGGGCTTGAGCCGCTCGGCCACGGTCGTGAACGGGACGCCGGTGGCGCCGCACCACGCACCGGCGTGGTCCCAGTTGCCGCTGTGCGGCAGCGCCAGCACGGTGCCGCGGCCGGCCGCCACCGACTCCCGCAGCCGGTGCTCGCCGACCGTCGTCATCCCGGCGACGACCCGCTCGCGCGAGGTCACGGGCAGCCGGAAGACCTCGCACCAGTAGCGGGCGTAGGACCGCAGCGCGTCGCGGACGAGCGCGTCCAGATCCGCGTCCGGGGCCACCCGCGCGAGGTTGCTGCGGAGCCGGTCGACGCCCTTGCCGCCGCGGCGGGCGGCCAGGTCGGCACCCGCGCGGAACAGCCCCAGCGCCACCGGCTCGGGCAGCGCGCGGACGACCGCCCAGCCGCCGGCGTAGGCCGCGTCGGTCGCGCGGCCGGTCAGCAGGTGGGCCACCCGTCCGAGCAGGGGTGGCAGGGGGACGCGGACCACTACGCGCGGTCTGCCAGGCCGGCCTGCCGGCGCACCTCGACCAGCCGCTGACCGACCGTGACGAGCGACGCGGCAGCCAGCACCCAGAGCAGCACGTCGAGCACGACCGGCACGCCCAGGCCCGCGAGCAGCGTCCCCATTAGCACGAGGATGAGCCGCTCGGCCCGTTCGGCCAGCCCGACGTCGCAGCGCAGCCCCAGCCCCTCGGCGCGCGCCTTGGCATAGCTGACGATCATCCCGGCCACCAGGCAGAGCAGCGCCACGCCGGCGAGCAGCCGGTCGTCGCCCGCGCCGGTGAACCACAGCACCAGCCCGCTGAAGATCGCGGCGTCGGCGATCCGGTCGCAGGTCGAGTCCAGCCAGGCGCCGAACGGGCTGCTGCGGCCGAGTTTGCGGGCCATCGCGCCGTCGAGCAGGTCGGTGAGCACGGAGAAGAAGACGATCGCCGTGCCGGTGAAGAACATCCCCCGCGGAAAGAAACCGAGCGCTCCGACGAGCACGCCGAGGGTGCCGAAGGCGGTGACCGCGTCCGGTGAGACCCCGGTCCGCAGCAGGCCGGTGGCGATCGGGTCCACCACCCGACCGAGCGCCGGTCGCACGCGCAGGTTGAGCATCGGGTCCGTCCGGTCGGGGGAGGCGGTCGTCGGCGACCATAGCGGGGACCGCACCCGCGAGAGGACCTCCGGTCCTTGTCGCACGGCCCGCCCGGCGAGAGGGTGTCGCCCCACCGAACCAGTAGGAGGACACGTGCGCACACCCCGCGCCGACGCCGGTACCGCCCCGGCATCCCGGGCCGCCGCCCAGGTCCGCAACGTGGCCGTCGTCGGCCACAGCGGCGCCGGCAAGACCACCCTCGTCGAGGCGCTGCTGGCCGCGGCCGGCGCGATCAGCAGGCCCGGCGACGTGCAGGACGGCACGACGACGTGCGACAGCGAGGAGGTCGAGCAGCGGCTGGGCCACTCGGTGTCGCTGTCGGTGGCCGCGCTCGAGCACGACGGCGTCAAGCTCAACCTGCTCGACACCCCCGGCGGGTCCGACTTCGTCGGGGAGCTGCGGGCCGGGCTGCGCGCGGCCGACGGCGTGCTGTTCGTCGTCTCGGCGGCGGGCGGGCTCGACGCGGTCACCGCCCAGCTGTGGGCCGAGTGCGAGGCCGTCGGGATCCCGCGGGCGGTCGTCGTCACCCAGCTCGACCGCGCCCGCGCCGACTTCGACGAGTCGGTCGCGCTGTGCCAGCGGTTGCTCGGCGACGGGATCCTGCCGCTGCACCTGCCCATGCACGACGACGACGGCAACGTCGCCGGGCTCATCTCGCTGCTCGACCAGAGGGTCGCCGACCACTCCGACGGCGAGCGCGTGGTGCGCGACGCCGACCCCGAGCACCTCTCGCTCGTGGCCGATCTGCGCGCTGAGCTCGTCGAGGGGGTGATCGCCGAGAGCGAGGACGAGACCCTGCTCGACCGCTACCTGGCCGGCGAGCAGGTCGACGTCGCGGTGCTCACCGCCGACCTCGAGACCGCCGTCGCCCGCGGGCACTTCCACCCGGTGCTGGCCGCCGCGCCGCTCGCAGGCGTCGGCACCCAGGAGCTGCTCGACCTGCTCGTCGAAGGCTTCCCGTCGCCGCTGGAGCACCCCTGCCCGCCGGTCACCCGCCCGGACGGCTCGCCCGCCGCCCCCATCACCTGCGACCCCGACGGCCCGCTCGTCGCAGAGGTCGTCAAGACCGCCACCGACCCGTACGTCGGGCGCGTCTCGTGGGTCCGCGTCTTCAGCGGGACCCTGCGCGCGGACGCCCCGGTGCACGTCTCCGGGCACGGCTCGGGCGGGCTGTGGCAGCGGCCCGACCACCCCGACCACGACGTCGACGAGCGGGTCGGGCCGATCTCGTCGCCGCTCGGCGCGGCACTCCGGCCGGTCGCCGACTGCCCGGCCGGCGATCTGTGCGTCGTCAGCAGGCTCGGCTCCGCCGAGACCGGCGACACGCTGTCGGCCAAGGACGACCCGCTGCTCGTCGCGCCGTGGCGGCTGCCCGAGCCGCAGCTGCCCGTCGCCGTCCAGGCCGCCACCCGCTCCGACGAGGAGCGGCTCGGCACCGCGCTGGCCCGGCTGGCCGCCGAGGACCCGACCGTGCGCGTCGAGCGCCGGGCCGCCACCGGGCAGCAGCTGCTGTGGTGCGTCGGCCCTGGCCACGCCGACATGCTGATGGACCGGCTGCGCAACCGGCACGGCGTGGAGGTCACCACGCCGGACGTGCTCGTCCCGCAGCAGGAGACGCTCAAGGCACCTGTCACCGTCACCGGCCGGCACGTCAAGCAGTCCGGCGGCCACGGGCAGTACGCCGTGGTCGTGCTCGAGCTCGAGCCCGGCCCGCACGGCAGCGGCATCTGCTTCGAGCAGCGCGTCGTCGGCGGCGCGGTGCCGTCGGCCTTCCACGGCAGCGTCGAGAAGGGGGTTCGGGCGCAGGCCGAGCGCGGCGTCTCCCACGGCCGTCCGCTGGTCGACGTGCAGGTCGTGCTCGTCGATGGCAAGGCACACTGCGTCGACTCCTCCGACGCGGCCTTCCAGGCTGCCGGTGCGCTGGCGGTGCGCGAGGCCGTCGCGCAGGCCGGCACCGTCGTGCTGGAGCCGTGGTCCGAGGTCGAGGTGGTCGTGCC
>JAJAYV010000246.1 GCA_026786045.1 Frankiaceae bacterium
CGCGCGACGGCGGCCGCGACGGGTGCAGCCGCCTCGGGACCGAGCGGTGCGGCCTTGGGCAGCGGGTCCACCAGGCGCCCCACGGGCGTCACGCCGGCGGCGGCGGCGAACCCCCAGTCGAGCAGCTTCGCCGCCTCGTCGGCCACGCGCGGCTCGGCCCGCATGAGGGTGACGACCAGCCGTCGCCCGTCGCGCTCGGCGGCGCCGACGAAGCTGGCGCCGGCCCGGGTGGTGTAGCCGTTCTTGATGCCGAGCGCCCCCTCGTAGTCCTTGAGCAGCCGGTTCTTGGTGTAGACCTGGATCCGCGCGCCCCCCGGCGCGGAGACGCTGCTCTTGACCGTTGCGGCGTAGGCCGCGAACTGCGGGTCGGCCATGCCGGCCCGGGCGATGAGCGCCAGGTCGTAGGCCGAGCTGACCTGGCCCTCGGCGTCGAGGCCGTGCGGGTTGACCGCGCGGGTGTCGCGCGCCTGCAGGCCCTCGGCCGCGTCGTTCATGAGCTCGGCGGCGGCCTCCTGGCCGCCGGCGGCCGTGGCGAGGGCGTTCGCGGCGTCGTTGCCCGAGACGCTCATCAACGCCGTGAAGAGCTCGTGCACCGGGTAGGCGACGTCGTCGACCAGGCCGACCTTGCTGCCCTCGACGTTGACGTCGTCGAAGGTCGGGGTGACCAGCTCGTCGCGCTCGAGCTCCGGGATCAGCGACAGCATCGTCAGCGTCTTGAGCGTGCTGGCGGGGGCGTAGCGCCCGTGGGCGCCCTTGGCCGCCAGCACCTGCCCGCTGTCGAGGTCGGCGAGCACGAAGCTGCTCGCGGTGATGCCCTCGGGCAGCTCGGGGGCGTCGCGGTCGACCACCACGCCGTCGCCGGCCAGCCGCGGCCCGCCGAGCGCCTCGGTGCTCCCGCTGCTGGTCGCGGCGCCCGCCGGACCGGGTGCAAGGGCCACTCCCACCAGCGCGGTCAGCAGGACGAAGACGGGGCGGCGCACGAGGCCGGACGCTACCGTCGAGACGGGCCGGCGTCGGTGACCGACACCGGCGTGATGACGGTCAGCGCGGCGCCTGCGGGAGCGCTAGCCGCGCCGGAAGATCAGCGCGCGCTTGACCTCCTGGATCGCCTTGGTCACCTGGATGCCGCGCGGGCAGGCGTCGGTGCAGTTGAAGGTCGTGCGGCAGCGCCACACGCCCTCCTTGTCGTTGAGGATCTCCAGCCGCTCCTCGGCGCCGTCGTCGCGGCTGTCGAAGATGAAGCGGTGGGCCGCCACGATGGCCTGCGGGCCGAAGTAGGCGTCGTCGTTCCAGAACACCGGGCACGCCGTGGTGCAGGCCGCGCACATGATGCACTTGGTGGTGTCTTCGAACCGCTCGCGGTCCTCAGCCGACTGCAGCCGCTCGCGGGTGGGCTCACGGCCGTCGGTGATCAGGAACGGCTTGATGGCGCGGAAGGCCTCGAAGAACGGCTCCATGTCGACGATCAGGTCCTTCAGGACCGCCAGGCCCTTGATGGGCTCAACGAGGATCTCGTCGCCCAGGTCCTTCACCAGCACCTTGCAGGCCAGCCGGTTGACGCCGTTGATGCGCATCGCGTCAGAGCCGCAGACGCCGTGGGCGCAGGAGCGGCGGAAGGACAATGAGCCGTCCTGGTACCACTTGATCTGGTGCAGGGCGTCGAGCAGGCGGTCGCCCTTCTCCACGGGCACCTGGAAGCTCTGCCAGTTGGCCTCCGGGTCGACCTCGGGGTCGTACCTGCGCACCTTGACGGTGATGATGCGCTGGTGGTCCTCGACCGGCGCCTGCTCGGCGGCCGGTCGATCTTCGACGACGGTCATCAGGCGGTTCCTGCTGTCTGCTGCTGGCGCATCAGTACTTGCGCTCCATCGGCTGGTATCGGGTCTGCACGACCGGCTTGTAGTCCAGCCGCACGTCGGACTGGAAGCTCGTCGCGCCGCTGCCGTCCGGCACCTTGTACGCCATGGTGTGGCGCATGAAGTTGACGTCGTCGCGGGTCGGGTAGTCCTCGCGGAAGTGGCCGCCACGCGACTCGTTGCGCGCCTTGGCCGACACCACCAGGCACTCGGCCAGGTCGAGCAGGAAGCCCAGCTCGACCGCCTCCAGCAGCTCGGTGTTGTAGCGGTTGCCGCGGTCGGCGACGCCGACCCGCAGGTAGCGCTCCTTGAGCGCGGCGATGTCGACCTCGGCCTGCTTGAGGGTGGCCTCGGTGCGGTAGACGGACGCGTTGGCGTCCATCGTCTCCTGCAGGTCGTTGCGGATCCGGGCCACCAGCTCGGTGCCGCCGCCGTCGCGCAGGCGCTGCAGCAGCGTGAGGGTGTCCTTCTCCGGCTCCGGCGGCATCTCGACGAAGTCGACCGAGTTGGCGTACGCCGCGGCCGACAGCCCGCCGCGGCGGCCGAAGACGTTGATGTCCAGCAGGGAGTTGGTGCCGAGGCGGTTTGCGCCGTGCACCGAGACGCAGGCGACCTCACCGGCGGCGAACAGGCCCGGCACGATGGTGTCGTTGTCGGACAGCACCTGCGCGTCGATGTTGGTCGGCACGCCGCCCATGGCGTAGTGCGCCGTCGGCTGGATCGGGATCGGCTCGTCGTAGGGCTCGACGCCGAGGTAGGTGCGCGCGAACTCGGTGATGTCTGGCAGCTTGGCGTCGATGACCTCGGGCGGCAGGTGCGTCAGATCGAGGAGCACGTGGTCGCCGTTGGGGCCGGCGCCACGGCCGGCGCGGATCTCGGTGTAGATGGCGCGGGCGACCATGTCACGCGGCGCGAGGTCCTTGATGGTGGGGGCGTAGCGCTCCATGAAGCGCTCGCCGTCCTTGTTGCGCAGGATGCCGCCCTCGCCGCGCGCGGCCTCGGACAGCAGGATGCCCATCTTCCAGATGCCCGTCGGGTGGAACTGGTAGAACTCCATGTCCTCCAGCGGCAGGCCCTTGCGGTAGACGATGCCCATCCCGTCACCGGTCAGCGTGTGCGCGTTCGAGGTGACCTTGAAGACCTTGCCGAAGCCGCCGGTCGCGAACAGCACCGCCTTGGCGTGGAAGACGTGCGTGTCGCCGGTCGCGAGCTCGTACGCCACGACGCCGCTGGTGACGCGCTTGCCGTCCACCTCGGACATCACCATGTCGAGGACGTAGAACTCGTTGAAGAAGTCGATGTTCTCCTTCACGCACTGCTGGTACAGCGTCTGCAGGATCATGTGACCCGTGCGGTCCGCCGCGAAGCAGGAGCGGCGCACAGCCGCCTCGCCGTGGTTGCGGGTGTGCCCGCCGAAGCGGCGCTGGTCGATCCGGCCCTCAGGGGTGCGGTTGAACGGCAGGCCCATCTTCTCGAGGTCCAGGACCGCGTCGATCGCCTCCTTGCACATCACCTCGGCGGCGTCCTGGTCGACCAGGTAGTCGCCGCCCTTGACGGTGTCGAAGGTGTGCCACTCCCAGTTGTCCTCCTCGACGTTGGCGAGGGCCGCGCACATGCCGCCCTGCGCCGCGCCGGTGTGGGAGCGCGTCGGGTAGAGCTTGGTGAGCACCGCGGTGCGCGAGCGCTTGCCGGCCTCGAGGGCCGCGCGCATGCCGGCGCCTCCGGCGCCGACGATGATCGTGTCGTAGCGGTGGTGGTGGACGGTGCCGATGGCCATGCCGCTCCCTAGCCCGCGAGGTCGGGGTCGAAGGTGAAGATCACGAGAGTGCCGAGCACGAGCACGAGGAACGACGAGGTGTAGAGCAGCATCTTCAGCCAGAAGCGCGTGCCGTCGCGCTCGGCGTAGTCGTTGATGATCACGCGCAGGCCGTTGGTGCCGTGCAGCTGGGCGAGCCAGAGCTGCATGAGGTCCCAGGTGCGCCAGAACGGCGACGCCCACCGGCCGGCGACGAAGCCGAAGTTGATGCGCTGCACCCCGCCGTCGAGCAGCAGCATGATGGACAGGTGCCCGAGCACGAGGAAGACCAGCAGCAGGCCGGACATCCGCATGAAGATCCACGCGTACATCTCGAAGTTGGTGCCGCGGCCGGACTGGGAGGGGCGCTTCTTGCGGGTGCGCGGTGCCTCGATGACCAGGCGGTCTTGCTGGGTCTCGGTCACGGCGGTCACGTGGTGCTCCCGAACAGCGCGGCGAAGGTGTGCGCCGTCATGCGGTAGGTCGCCGGGACCATGACGAGCAGCAAGACGGCGACGACGACGTAGGTCATCTGCTTCTGGTAGCGGGTGCCCTTGGCCCAGAAGTCGATGAGCATCACGCGGATGCCGTTGAGGGCGTGGAAGAGCACCGCGCCGACCAGGCCGACCTCCATGAGGTTGACCAGCGGCGTCTTGTAGGTGTCCATGATCCGGTTGTAGGAGTCGGGGGACACCCGCACGAGGGCGGTGTCGAGCACGTGCGCGAAGAGGAAGAAGAAGATGAGGACGCCGGTCACGCGGTGCGCCACCCAGCTCCACATGCCCTCGCGCCCGCGGTAGAGGGTTCCTGCCGGTGCCTGCACAGCGATTGCCTTCCCGTCGCGACCAGGTGCTCACCCGGACGGGGTCATGCTAACGACGTGTGCCCGGACCGGCACGGCGGGAGGGCTGCGGGTGCTGTGAGGCTGTCCACTTCGGTCGCCCTCACCCGGCGGGGACGAAGGTCTCCAGCATCTGCTCGAACACCGGCAGCGCGTCCTGCCAGTCGCTCGCGTTCACCTGCCAGTACAGGTAGTAGGTGCGCCCGTCCTCGGCCACGACGGCCCGGTCGAGCACCCGCAGCTCGGTCTGGTCGACGTAGGTGAACTCGAGGTCGGCGGCGTCCAGGCCCCGGTAGTCGACCGCCTCCAGGCGCAGCTCCTCGTAGTCGGCGAGCTGACTGCCCAGCTGGGGGGACAGCCGGGAGAGTGCCTGCTCGGCCCCTCCGTCGGCAGTGGTCTGCACGTCGACGCGCAGGGTGCGGCGGGCCTCGGGGTCCCGCAGCTGCACCTGGCTGCCGCGGTAGGTCGAGCGTACGAAGCCCGGCGGCACGCCGATGCTCCAGCCCTGCTCCGCCTCGAGCCGGGTCCAGCCGTCCGGCAGCGCCGCCGCCGGGTCGGCGGAGGCGGACGCCGAGGGGGAGGACCCGACGGCCGCGGGCGGCGCGTAGTCGCATCCGCCCGGGGCCAAAGCGGCCAACACCCCCCCGACCGCCCGGGCGCGCACGAGGACCAAGCCTGTAACTTATAAACAAAAACAGC
>JAJAYV010000247.1 GCA_026786045.1 Frankiaceae bacterium
GGGCGTGGTGCGCAGGCTCGCCACGAGCAGCAGCCTGCTCGTGCGCAGCACCCGGGCCAGGTAGCCGACGAGGTCGCGGCTCGCGGAGTCCGCCCAGTGCAGGTCCTCGACGAGCACCGCGACGGGGCGCTGGGCCGACGCAGCGTGCAGCAGGCGGGCCACGACGTCGACCAGGTCGTCGACTCCGCGGTCGGACCGGGAGGACATCGGCTCGTCGGAAAGGTCGGGGATGATCCGTGAGAGCGCAGCGCCCCCACCTGCCATGGCGCGGACTGCCTCGGTCCCTACGTCTGTCGCGAGGTCGGACAGGACCGTCCGGAACGGCGCGTACGGCGGGGAGTGGCCGCCCAGCGGCACACACGCCCCGCGCAGGACCAGCGCATCGGTGCCGGTCAGGTCGTCGGAGAAGGCGTCGAGCAGTCGCGTCTTGCCGATGCCGGCCTCGCCGGTGACGAGGACCGTCCGGGACGTGCCGGCGGCGGCCTCGACCCACGCGGCCGCGAGCAGCGCGCGGTCTTCCGCACGGTCCACGAGGTGCGGGGCGCTCACCCGCCGGGTCACGCGCGCCTGCCGTCATCCGGGTCGGATGCGGACAGCGCCTCGATCGCCCAGTCCAGCGCCTCTTCCACGGTCGCCTCGGCGCAGGCGTGCTGGACCCCCGCGAGATCCAGGTCGAGGCGGTCGCCCAACAGTGCCTCGGTCTCTGCGTTCATGCGCTCGACCCACCGCACCTCGGCACCCAGCCGTGCGAGGATCACCCGGCTGTAGGCCAGGGCCTGCGCCGCCTGGTCCCAGCGCCCGGTCGCGGCCAGCAACGACGCCACTCCGCCGATGCGCTCGCCGACACTGACCGGGTCGTGCAGCTCACGCCAGATGACCATGCTTGCCCGCGAGCCCGCCATCGCGTCCTCAAACCGACGTTGCTCGGCGGCCAGCAGCGCGGAGGCGCCGAGCAGGGTGGCCTCGGCCGAGCGGTTGCCCTGGCGCCGCGACTCGGCAAGCGCAGCCTCGTACGTGCGTCGCGCCTCGTCCAGCTCTCCGAGCTCCCAGCGCACCCAGGCGAGGGACCGTCCGGTCCAGATCAGCAGCCGGTCCGGCGGCCCCTCCCCCACCAGAGCGAGGCACTGCTCGTAGAGGTCGCGCCCCGTCTCGAGCTCACCCGCCTCGACGTGGCAGTACCCGAGCAGGCGCAGCGACTCCGCCGCCCCTCGCCGGTCCCCGAGGGAGCGGTGCAGCGCCAGGGCCTCCTGTGCCCGTTGCCGTGCGCCCACGACGTCGCCGGTCATGGCGAGCGCCTCCCCCAGACAGTCCAGAGCGGCAGCACGCGCGGCCGTGGCCGCGGGATCGGCATCCAGCGCCCGTTCGAGGCGGTTGCGGGCCTCGAGGACGAACCCGCCCACCCACCAGAAGGGGCTCAGTGCCGTAGCCATCTCCAGGGCCTGCTGCGTCGCACCGACGTGCTCGAGGTGGTCCAGGGCGGCCAGCAGGTTGGCGTGCTCGACTTGCCCGGCGACGAAGCCGTCGACCGAGGTCTCCAGCGCCGTCGCGCTGAACTCGTCACCCGACACGAGGTGGCCGAAGTACTGCCCGTGACGACGACGCACGTGCTCCGCCCCGGCCGAGTGGTCAAGGCGCTCCACGGCGAACTCCCGGATGGTCTCGAGCATCCAGATCCGGCCGTCGTCCCGGACACGCACCAGGCTCTTGTCCACCAGCGACTGCAGGACGTCCACGTCGGCGGCGCAGACCTCCTCGGCCGCCTTGAGGGTGCAACCGCCGACGAAGACGGCGAGCCGCGCGAACAGCGTCCGCTCCTCGGGCTCGAGCAGGTCGTGACTCCACTCGATGGTCGCGCGCAGCGTCGCCTGGCGCGGGTCAGCACCGCGTCCTGCACGCAGGAGATCGAGCCGGTTGCCCAGCCGCGCGACGAGCTGATCGACGGACATCATCCGCACCCGCGCTGCGGCCAGCTCGAGCGCGAGCGGGAGGTTGTCCAGGCGGGCGCACAGCTCGGTGACGGCTGCGCTGCCGACAATGCCCGGCTTGGCGGCCCGGGACCGGGCCAGAAAGAAAGCGACGCCATCCGCCTCGTCGAAGGGGGGCACCGGATAGACCTGCTCGCCGACGACGGCGAGCACCTCCCGGCTCGTCGCGAGCAGCTTCAGCCGCGGGCACGCTGCGAGCAGCGTGACGAGGTCCGGCGCGGCTGCGACCACCTGCTCGACGTTGTCCAGCACCAGCAGCATGGCCTTGTCGGAGATGTACGCCGCCAGCTGGTCACCGGCCTCGAGGGCCTGCGCCACCGTCGGCATCACCAGCTTCGGGTCGCGGACGGCGGCCAGCGGCACCCAGAAGACGCCGTCGGGGTAGGTGTCCGCCGCATCGGCGGCGGCCTGGAGGGCGAGCCGCGTCTTGCCCGTCCCACCCGGCCCGCTCAGGGTGACGAGCCGCGGGTGCTCCCCGGTCAGCAGCGGGTGCAGCCGCTCCAGCTCCATTTCCCGACCGAGGAACGGCGTGGCGGGGACCGGGAGGTTCGTCTGGTGCAGGGTCTTCAGCCTGGTGAAC
>JAJAYV010000248.1 GCA_026786045.1 Frankiaceae bacterium
CAGCCGAGGCGGTGCAGATCGTGGCGGTGCAGATCGTGGCGGGCAGCAGCAGGTCCGCACCACCGACGCGCCCCGTACCGAGGGTGGCGAGCGCAGCGAGAGCCGCAACCGCAACCGCCGTCGTCGCAACCGCACCCGCTCGGGCGAGACCGTCCCCAACGCCGAGTAGCCCACCGACGAGTCACGTACGTTCGCCGACGAGTCACGTATGTTCGCTGACGAGTCACGGAGAGCGCGTGACGAGTCACCCGTCACCGATCCGCCGTGGATCGATGAAAGCCTCGACCGCCCTACGTGACTCGTCAGTGACTCTGCGTGACTCGTCACCGGCTCCACGTGATTCTTCAGCGACCCTGCGTGACTCGTCAGCGCGGGGGGGGGGGGGGGGGGGGGGGGGGGGGGGCCCCCGCCCTGGGCCGGCCCCCGGGCGCGGTCGCGCGCCGAGCCTAGCTGGTGGGCGCCGCCGGGGGGCGTGCGCAGGACGACGGTGTCGCCGGTGGCCTCCGCGGAGACGAGCAGCTCCTCCAGCAGCCTGGCCAGTCGGGCGTCGACGGCCTCGGCGGTGCCGCCGCGGGGGGCGTTCTCCTCGGGGACGACGTAGGCGGTGCCGCGCGCGGTGCGGATCTTGACCGCGCCGAGGTCCTCGAGGTCGCGGCTGAGCGTGGCCTGGGTGACGGCGACGCCGGCGCCCGCGAGCAGCCGGCCGAGCTCGGTCTGGCTGGCGACCGGCTGGGCCTCGAGCAGCTCGACGATCCGAGCCTGCCGGGCGGCCTTGGTCAGCGGCGCGGTGGCCGACGTCATCACGACCGCTCCAGCAGCCAGACGAGCAACGCCTTCTGGGCGTGCAGCCGGTTCTCGGCCTCGTCCCACACCGCCGACTGCGGACCGTCGATCACGGCGGCGGCGATCTCCTCGCCGCGGTGGGCGGGCAGGCAGTGCAGGACCAGCGCGTCGGGACCGGCTGCGGCCAGGGCCTTCTCGTCGACGGAGTACGGCGTGAGGTGGGCGATCCGCTGTTGCCCGTCGGCAGTCCCCGATTCCGTCCCCATCGACACCCAGACGTCGGTGCACAGGACGTCGGCGCCCGCGGCGGCCTGCTCTGGGTCGTCGGTGACGAGCACCTCCGTGCCGTACGACCGGGCGCGCTCGACGACGGCCTCGTCGGGCTGGTAGCCGGCGGGGGCGCCGATCCGCACGGACATGCCGGCCATCGCGCCGCCGATCAGCAGCGAATTCGCCATGTTGTTGGCGCCGTCGCCGAGGTAGGTGAGGACCTTGCCCTGCGTCGTGCCGAGCCGCTCGCGAACGGTCTGCAGGTCGGCCAGCACCTGGCAGGGGTGGAAGGAGTCGGTCAGCGCGTTGACGACCGGCACGCTGCTGGCGGCGGCGAGCGCCTCGATGCGGTCCTGGCCGAAGGTGCGGATGACGACGGCGTCGACGTAGCGCGACAGGACGCGCGCGGTGTCCTCGATCGTCTCGCCGCGTCCGAGCTGGGTGCTGCGGGCGTCGAGGACGAGCGGGTGGGCGCCGAGCTGGGCGATGCCGACCTCGAAGGACAGCCGGGTGCGGGTGCTCGGCTTCTCGAACACGACCGCGACCGACAGCCCGGCCAGCGGCTTCTCGCCGGAGCGCCCCTTGGCCTTGAGGTCGGCGGCCAGCGCGAGGACCTCCGCCTGCTCGGCGGGGGTGAGGTCGTCGTCGGCCAGGAAGTGGCGGGCCATCAGGTGGGTCCGCCCGTGACCTCGCCGACGCGGGTGAGCAGCTCGCTCACGGCGAAGGGCTTGAGGAAGACGTTGTCGTCGCCGAGCAGCTCGCGCATGCCCGGGACGGCGTCGATCTTGCCGGTCACGACGATGACCGGGATGTCCACCAGCTCGGGGTCGTCGCGCATCTCCTCGAGCACCCGGACGCCGCCGAGGTCGGGCATCATCAGGTCGAGCAGCACCAGCGCGGGCGGCGAGGACGAGACCTTCACCAGCCCGGCCAGCCCGTCCGGCGCCGTGACGACGTCGTAGCCCTCGGCCGACAGCAGGGTCTGCAGCAGCCCGCGCACGCTCGGGTCGTCCTCGACGACCAGCACCGTCACCGTCATGCGCCCACTCCTCCGGTCAGCATGCCGCGACCCTAGTGGCGGACAGGACGGTGGAGAACGCCTCCACGAAGGCGTCCAGCTGGGCCCGCGTCACGACCAGCGGCGGGGCCAGGCGCAGAACGTCTGGGGCCGCGGCATTGACGAGGAAACCCGCGTCGCGCAGGCCCGCCTCGGCCTGCGGGGCGACCGGCTCGGTGAGCACGATGCCGCGCCACAGCCCGTGGCCGCGCACGTGCGAGACGAGCGGGTCGTTCAGCGCCTCGACGGCGCCGGCGAGGTGCTCGCCGAGCTCCCGGGAGACCTCAAGCAGGCCCTCGGCCTCGACCGTCTCGAGGACGGCGAGGGCGGCGGCGCAGACGACGGGGTTGCCGCCGAAGGTGGTGCCGTGGTCGCCCTTGACGAAGGCGTCGGCCGCCCGGCCGGAGGCGAGCACCGCGCCGAGCGGCAACCCGCCACCGAGACCCTTGGCGAGGGTGACGACATCGGCACGGACGCCGGGGGCGACGACGCTGCTGGCCAGCCACGCGCCGACCCGGCCGACGCCGCCCTGCACCTCGTCGAGGTGGAGCAGTGCGCCCGTGGCGTCGCAGGTCTCGCGGGCGGCCTCGAGGAAGCCGCTCGGCGGGACGACGACGCCGGCCTCGCCCATGACCGGCTCGAGGACCACCGACGCGGTCCGGTCGGTGACGGCGGCGCGCAGGGCGTCGGCGTCGCCGTACGGCACGAAGGTCACCGGGCCGGGCAGCGGCTCGAAGGGTGCCCGCTTGGCGGGCTGGCCGGTGATGGCGAGCGCGCCGAGGGTGCGGCCGTGGAAGGCGCCCTCGGCGGCGACCCAGCCGCCGCCCGGGCGCAGCCGGCGGGACAGCTTGAGCGCGGCCTCGTTGGCCTCGGCCCCGGAGTTGGTGAACAGCACCCGGGTGCCGGGCACGCCCATCAGGGCGGTGAGCCGCTCGGCCAGCCGCAGGCCGGGCTCGTGCATCGCCAGGTTGCTGGTGTGGCCGAGGGTGGCGACCTGGCGGCAGACCGCCTCGACGACCGCGGGGTGGGCGTGGCCGAGGACGTTGACAGCGATGCCGCCGAGCAGGTCGACGTACTCCTTGCCGTCGTGGTCCCACACGCGCGCGCCCTCGCCGCGGACGAGCCCGACGGCCGGGGTGCCGTAGTTGCCCATCATCACCGCGTCCCAGCGCCGGCTCATGTCGCTCATGACGGGACGACCGCATCCGGGACGACCATGGTTCCGACGCCCTCGTCGGTGAACAGCTCGAGCAGCAGGCTGTGCGCGACCCGCCCGTCGAGGACGTGGGCGCGCGGTACTCCCCCGCGCACGGCGGCCAGGCACGCCTCCATCTTCGGGACCATGCCGCTGGACAGCTCGGGCAGCAGCGCAGCCAGCTCGTCGGCGGCGATCTCGCTGATGACCTCGGCCGTCCCTGGCTGCACATCTGCGACGTGGGAAGCGGGCCAGTCGGCGTACAACCCCTCGACGTCGGTGAGCACGACGAGCTTCTCGGCCCCGAGCGCGACGGCGAGCGCGGCAGCGGCGGTGTCGGCGTTGACGTTGTAGAGCTGGCCGTCCACGCCGCGGGCGACGGTCGCGACGACCGGCACCTTGGCCTCGTCGAGCAGCGCATGGACGATCTGCGGCTGCACGTCGACGACCTCGCCGACGTTGCCGATGTCGACGGGCGCGCCGTCGACGAGGGCGTCGCGGCGCTCGGCGGTGAACAGGGACGCGTCCTCCCCGGAAAGCCCGACGGCGAACGGGCCGTGGGCGTTGATCAGGCTGACGACGTCGCTGTTGACCTGGCCGACGAGCACCATCCGGACGACCTCCATCGTCTCCGGCGTGGTGACGCGGTAGCCGCCGCGGAACTCGCTGTCGAGGCCGAGCCGGTCGAGGTGGGCGGTGATCTGCGGCCCGCCGCCGTGCACGACGACGACGCGGACGCCGGCGTAGCGCAGGAAGACCACGTCCTCCGCGAACGCCCGCTGGAGCTCGGGGCTGGTCATGGCGTTGCCGCCGTACTTCACGACGATGGTGCGGCCGGAGAAGGACTTGAGCCAGGGCAGCGCCTCGACGAGGGCTGCGGCCTTGGGGAGGGCGACGTGGCCTCTCGCCGAGGCGGAGCCGGAAGAGGAAGGGACAGCTGCGGCGGTCATGTGGAGTACGCGCTGTTCTCGTGGACGTACTCGGCGGTGAGGTCGCTGGTCCAGAGCGTCGCGGTCTCGGCGCCGGCGTGCAGGTCGACGACGATCTGCACGTCGCGGCCGGACAGGTCGACCAGGTCGCGGTCCTCGCCGGGCGCGCCGGCGCGGCAGACCTGGACGCCGTTGATGCTGACGTCGAGGGCGTCGGGCTCGAAGGCGGCGCCCGTCGTACCGACGGCGGCCAGCACCCGGCCCCAGTTGGGGTCGTTGCCGTGCAGCGCGCACTTGAGCAGGTTGCTCCGCCCGACGGCGCGGGCGGCCTCGAGCGCGTCGGCCGTGCTCGCGGCGGTCCGGACGACGACTTCGATGTCCTTGCTGGCCCCCTCGGCGTCGCCGACCATCTGCCGGGCGAGGTCGGCGCAGACGGCGCTGACCGCGGCCTGCAGCGCGTCGGGGTCGGGGGTGACGCCGCTGGCGCCGCTGGCGAGCAGCAGCACGGTGTCGTTGGTGCTCATGCAGCCGTCGGTGTCGACCCGGTCGAACGAGCCGGCGGTGGCCGTGCGGAGCACCCGGTCGAGCAGGGCCGGGTCGGCGACCGCGTCGGTGGCGACGACCGCGAGCATCGTCGCGAGCGCGGGCGAGAGCATCGCGGCGCCCTTGGCCATGCCGCCGACGCTCCAGCCCTCGCCCTGGGCCGTGGCCGTCTTGGCGACGGTGTCGGTGGTGCGAATGGCCTCGGCGGCGTCGGCTCCCCCGTCGGCGCGCAGACCTGCTGCGGCGTCGGCGATCCCGGGCAGCAGCTTGTCCATCGGCAGGCGCACCCCGATGAGCCCGGTGGAGCAGACGGCGACGCGGGCGGCGCCGGTGCCCAGGGCGTCCGCGACGGCCTCGGCGGTGCGGTGGGTGTCGGCGAAGCCGTCCGGCCCGGTGCAGGCGTTGGCCCCGCCGGAGTTGAGGACGACCGCGTCGACCTGTCCGGCGGACAGCACCTGCTGCGACCACAGGACGGGCGCAGCCTTGACCCGGTTGGCGGTGAAGACGCCGGCGGCCGCAGTGAGCGGGCCGTCGTTGACGACGAGGGCGACGTCGGGCCGGCCGCTGTCCTTGAGGCCGGCGGTGGCGGCGGCGGCCCGGAAGCCGGCCGGGAGCCAGGTCATGCGGGGTCCCCGGCGCGTCGTGAGCGCCAGCCAGCGAGCTGCTGGGGTGCGGTCACGGGGCTACTCCGCTCGCGCTCAGGCCGGCGGTCTCGTCGAGGCCGAGGGCGAGGTTGGCGCACTGCAGGGCCTGGCCGGCGGCGCCCTTGCCGAGGTTGTCGAGCGCGGCGACCACGACGGCGCGTCCGGCGTCGGCGTCGACGGCGACCTGCAGGTGGCAGGCGTTGCTGCCGACGGTCGCGGCCGTCACCGGCCAGCGGCCCGCGGGCAGCACGTGCACGAACGGCTCGTCGGCGTACTGCTCCTGCAGGGCGGCGCGCAGCGCGTCCTCCGACGCGGTGGTGCGGGCGGTGCAGGTGGCCAGGATCCCGCGCGGCATGGGGACCATCGTCGGGGTGTACGACAGCGTGACCTCGGTGCCGGCGAGCCGGCCGAGGGACTGCCGCACCTCGGGGGTGTGCCGGTGGGCAGCGACCTTGTACGCGCTCATCGAGCCCATCACCTCGCTGGCCAGCAGGTTCGCGGACAGGCCCCGGCCGGCTCCCGACGTGCCGCTGGCAGTGGTCGTCACCAGGTCGGCCGGCTCGACCAGCCCGGCGGCCAGCAGCGGGCCGAGCGCCAGCGTCATCGCGGTGGCGTTGCAGCCCGGGCCGGCGATGCGGGTCGCACCGACGAGCTGGTCGCGGAACAGCTCGGGCAGGCCGTACGGCCACTCGCCCGCGTAGGGCGTGTCGTAGAAGCGGGCCCAGTCGGTGGCGCTGGCCAGCCGGTGGTCGGCGCCGAGGTCGACGACGGGCAGGTCGGGCGGCAGCGCGTCGGCGAGGGCGGCGGACTGGCCGTGCGGCAGCGCCAGGAAGACGACGTCGGCCTCAGCGAGGACCTCGGGCGTGGTCTCGGCGAAGGACGTTCCCTCGAGCTGCGGCAGCTGGGGGTGCAGCTCGATGACGGGCCGGCCGGCGCTGCTGCCGCCGGCGACCGGTCCGACGGACAGCTCGGGGTGGGCGAGCAGCAGCCGGAGCAGCTCACCTCCTGCGTAGCCGCTGGCGCCCGCGACCGCGGCTGTCCGTCCCATGCGGACGACCATACACGATCCTGCATAGCCATTCAGCACCGCAGAAGTGATCCACGTGAGGTCCCAGCTGCTTCAGGACCCCAGGAACGCTCGAAACAGCACGTGGATCATGCGGGGCGGGGCGGCCGGTCAGGAGCGGAGGACGGCTCCGACGCGGCGACCGGCCTCGGCGACGGCGGCATCGCGGGCGCCGAGGACGTCGGTGTCGGTGAGGGTGCGGTCCGGGGCGCGGAAGCGCAGCGCCCAGGCCAGCGACCGCTTGCCCTCGCCGACCTGCGGTCCTGTGAAGACGTCGAAC
>JAJAYV010000249.1 GCA_026786045.1 Frankiaceae bacterium
ACCGGGCCGAACTGCTCGACCTGCGCGACGACCTCGTGGAGGTGGCCGGGCTGCGGGTGGAGGGGCCGCCGCACGTGCTGTGGTCGCCCGGCGTCGACGTCCGCATCGGCCGGCCGGTGCTGCTCCCCCGCTGACGGGTGCGTCCGAGAGCCGGACTCTCGTACGCCCGCCCGGGCAAGGTCCGCTCAAGATCTTCGGAGCATCCCCAGTAGCGGGCTCCTGTGGATCTACCGAAGATCTCCAGAGACGGTCGCCGACCGGCGGACGGTCCTACGCGTTCAGCCGCGGCGCGGCCGGGGAAAGAGGACCCCATGATCTGGGCCTTCTTGTCGACGAGGATCCGCACCTGGGTGCTGTTCGCCGTGCTGCTGCCGCTCGGGGGGCGGGTGCTGCAGGCGGTCGCGCCGCGGGTGAGTCAGCGCAACCAGCGGGCCGGCGACCTGCTCACGAAGGCCGGCGGCTACGCCCGCGACCCGCGCGGCAAGCGGCGGGGCACGAGCAGCCGCGGCGGCACGCCCCCCGCTCCGCCGCTGACCCGGTAGCGGTCATCGACCGGTGCTGCTGCATCCCTCGAGCTCGGGCAGGCCGTTTGCGGACCGGACCACGTCGACCACCGAGCGCATGATGTCGGTCAGCTCGAAGTCCTTCGGCGTGTAGACCGCGGCGACCCCGGCCTGCTTGAGCCGGCGGGCGTCGCTGTCCGGGATGATCCCGCCGACGACGACGGGGACGTCGCCGATGCCGGCCTCCTGCAGCCCCTTGAGCACCGCCGGGACGGCCGCCATGTGCGAGCCGGACAGGATCGACAGGCCGATGACGTGCACGTCCTCCTCGACCGCTGCGCTGACGATCTGCGACGCGGTGAGCCGGATGCCCTGGTAGACGACCTCGAAGCCGCAGTCGCGGGCGCGCACGGCGATCTGCTCGGCGCCGTTGCTGTGGCCGTCCAGTCCGGGCTTGCCGACCAGGAAGCGCAGCCGCACGCCCAGCTCCTCGCCGGTCTGCTTCACCGCGACGCGGACCGCGGCGATGGCCGAGCCGGCCTCGCCGGAGGCCATCGCGCCGGACACGCCCGTGGGCGCGCGGTACTCGCCGAAGACCTCGCGCAGCGCGCCGGCCCACTCGCCGGTCGTCACTCCCGCCTTGGCGCAGGCGACGGTCGCGGCCATGAGGTTGGCGTCTGTCTTGGCCGCGTCGCGCAGGCCGCGCAGCGCCTGGTCGACGGCGGCCGCGTCGCGCTGGGCGCGCCACTGCCGCACCGCGTCGATCGCCTGCTGCTCGACCTCGGGGTCGACGGTCATGATCGCGCCGTCGACGTCGGCCGTGAGCGGATTGGGCTCGGTGGAGGTGAACCTGTTGACGCCCACGACGACGTCCTCACCGGCCTCGATGCGGCGGCGCCGCTCGGCGTGCGAGGCGACCAGAGCGCTCTTCATGTAGCCGGACTCGACGGCCGCGACCGCACCGCCCATCGCCTGCACGCGGTCGATCTCCTCGCGCACCTGCTCCTTCAGCGATGCGACCTTCCCCTCGACGACCACCGAGCCGGTGAACAGGTCGTCGTACTCGAGCAGGTCGGTCTCGAAGGCGAGCACCTGCTGCAGGCGCAGCGACCACTGCTGGTCCCACGGCCGGGGCAGGCCGAGCGCCTCGTTCCACGCCGGCAGCTGCACGGCGCGGGCCCGGGCGTCCTTGGACAGCGTCACGCCGAGCATCTCGAGCACGATGCGCTGGACGTTGTTCTCGGGCTGGGCCTCGGTGAGGCCGAGCGAGTTGACCTGCACGCCGTAGCGGAAGCGGCGGTCCTTGGGGTCAAGCACGCCGTAGCGCTCGAGCAGCAGCTCGTCCCACAGCTGGGTGAAGGCGCGCATCTTGCACATCTCCTCCACGAAGCGGACGCCCGCGTTGACGAAGAAGGAGATGCGCGCGCAGACCTGGCCGAACTGCGCCACCGGCACCTGGCCGGCGGCCTTCACCGCGTCGAGGACGGCGATCGCGGTGCAGACGGCGTACGAGATCTCCTGCACCGGAGTCGCTCCGGCCTCCTGCAGGTGGTAGCTGCAGATGTTGATCGGGTTCCACTTGGGGATCTCGGTGACCGTGTAGGCCACCATGTCGGTGATCAGCCGCAGCGACGGGCCGGGCGGGAAGACGTAGGTCCCGCGGGACAGGTACTCCTTGATGATGTCGTTCTGGGTCGTGCCGGCGAGCTGGGAGGCGTCGGCCCCCTGCTCCTCCGCCACCGCCTGGTAGAGCGCCAGCAGCCACATCGCCGTGGCGTTGATGGTCATCGAGGTGTTCATGTCCGACAGCGGGATGCTGTCGAACAGCGCGCGCATGTCGCCCATGTGCGTCACCGGGACGCCGACCTTGCCGACCTCGCCGCGGGCCAGCTCGTCGTCGGGGTCGTAGCCGGTCTGGGTCGGCAGGTCGAAGGCGACCGAGAGGCCGGTCTGGCCCTTCTCGAGGTTGCGCCGGTAGAGCTCGTTGCTGTCCTTCGGCGTCGAGTGGCCGGCGTAGGTGCGCATCACCCACGGCTTGTCCCTGGTGGGAAGGGGGGCCTCCAGCGGAACCCCGGGGACCTCGCTGCCGATGGACTGCACCTGCTCCGTCATGCGTCGAGCGTACGACTGTGATCCCCGCCTCAGCGGGGCGGCTCCTCCGCGTAGAGGTAGAGCATGACGCACTGCTCCGGGCCCTCCGCGCGCAGCGCATGCGCCTCGCCCGCCGGCACGTGCACGTACGACCCGGCGGCCAGTACGTCGTCGCCGACGCCGCAGTGGCCGGACAGCACGTAGACGTTGTGGTTGCCGTCGCCGTGGACGTGCTCGTCCAGCC
Organism: Frankiaceae bacterium; assembly: GCA_026786045.1. GTDB lineage: Bacteria > Actinomycetota > Actinomycetes > Mycobacteriales > SCTD01 > SCTD01. The sequence continues at coordinate 2,839 of JAJAYV010000249.1, forward strand.
GGGCACCGGGGCCCAGCCGCAGGATGCCGGCCAGCGAGCCTCGCTCGCGCCACAGCACCCTGGTCTCGGCGTCGCGCACCCCGTGCAGGTGCTCCCACGGCAGCGCCTCGACGTCCTCGGCGTGCAGCCGGACCGTCCCCGTCCTTGCCTCTGTGCTCATGTCGTCCTCCGCCCGGTCGCGCCTGCTAGTCGAACGGTGGAACCTCCGCGGGCCCGCGAGCAGGGGCCGAAGGTGCCCACGAGCAGGGCCGAAGGTCCCGCCGCCCCGCGCAAGGCCCGCCGCCAGGGTCGCGAGCTCAGCCCTCGAGCCGCAGCGGACGGGCTGACGGCGCGGGATGGCAGCCGGCGGCGGCACCCACGGCCGCGAGGCCGGCGCGGTCCCCGGCCCCGAACACCGACTCGCTGGAGGTCGTCTGCGGGTACATCACCTGGGTCGGGTCGAGAACGTGGCCCAGGCCGACGGCGTGCGCGAGCTCGTGCAGCAGCACCTCGCCGTCGGTGGTGCCGGCGCCGAAGCCGGCCGCCAGCCGGTTGCTCGCGTCGAGCACCACCTGGCCGCTCACGAGCGATGGCCCGCCGGTGCTGGGCACCGCGACGGCCGCGCTCACGCCCTGCACTCCCCCGCCCAGCCCCACGTCGGTCGCCTCCGCCGGCAGCCAGCCGATGAGCAGCGGCGCCCACCGCTCGCCGTAGCGCTCGGGCTGGTAGGCGGTTCGATCCCGCGAGGGCAGCTCGTCGGTGTCGCCCTCGTCGACGAAGCGCAGGCCGCTGGCCTCGCTCAGCCGCCGCAGCGCCTCGGCCAGGTCGGCGCGCCCCGCGTCAGGGATCCAGCCGGCCTGCACCACGAACGGGATCGGCTCACAGGGGTCCCAGCGGCCGGGGTTGCCGTCCTCGTCCACGTAGCCGGCCGACCAGCCGGCGGCGGCGGGCGCGGGCTCCTCGACCGCGATGACGTCGCCCAGCGCCACGACGGCCTGCACCTTGGAGGTGGCGCTGACGACCGATGCCACGACCGCGCCGAGCACGACCAGCAGCAGCACGACGACGGGCACCGACGAGCGGCGGCGCGGGGGCGGAGCAGGCGGCGGCGGGACAGGAGCGGCGCCGGGCAGCACCACGGGCGCGAAGTACCCCGGCCCCGTCACACGGAGGTCCTCGGCAGCGGGCGCCCGCGTCTGGAGGTCAGGCGACGGCGGTGCTGCGTGTCTGGCGCAGGACCCGGTCGAGCCGAGTCAGCCGCAGCACGCGCGCGACCGGCGCGGTCGCGTCGTGCAGGACCAGGGTGCGGCCCTGCCGGAAGGCCCGCCGGTGGGCGCCGACGAGCACGCCGAGGCCGGTCGCGTCGACCGCCTCCAGCCTGGTGAGGTCGAGCACGAGGTCGCCCTGCCCGGCGTCGACCGCGGCGGCGCGCGCCACCCGCGCGTCGGTGGCCGCGGAGACGTCCAGCCGCCCGTGCAGGTGGAGCAGCCGCCCCGGAGCCCGCTCCTGCAGCGCGAACGCCGCGGTCGCCGTCGTGTGCACGTGTGCCTCCCCCCGGCCGCCCGGCCGTCGTCCAGGCGGTCCTGCACTCCTAGACGCGGGGCCGGGGCGTCTGGTTGCCTCCTACGTTCCCCCGGATCCGCTCGACGTCCAGGAGGCGCGCCGCAGGGGGGTCGGGCAGACTTCACGCAACCGCCAGCGCCCAGGAGCCTTCTTCGTGGTCATGAACAGCTACTCGTTCCTCGTCGGACCGCTCGTGGCGTTCGGCGCCCTTGTCGTGCTGATCCTCATCTGCCGCTGGGTCTTCTCCACCAAGACGCGCGACGAGCGCACCGCCGGCCGACTGGCGACCCTGTCGGCGCCGCGCGGCGACGACTACGGCCTGCTGGTGCCGATCGCGACGGTCCGCACCCGCGCCGACGCCGAGATGCTCCGCGCCGTGCTGCGCGAGGGCGGCATCCGCTGCACGGTCTCGGCCGACGACGAGGGCGCCGACGTGCTGGTCTTCCGCGCCGACGCCCTGCGCGCCCGCGACCTGGTGAGCAACTAGAGCCAGGGCTCGTCCGGCACCTGCTCGCGGCGCACGTCGGCGCCGAGCGCCACCAGCTTCTCGACGAACCCCTCGTAGCCGCGGTCGACGTGCTGCACGTCGGACACCTCGGTGACCCCCTCGGCGACCAGCCCGGCCAGGACCAGTCCGGCGCCCGCGCGGATGTCGTGGGCCGTGACCGGCGCCCCGGACAACCGGGCCCGACCGCGCACCACCGCGTGGTGGCCGTCGGTGCGCACGTCGGCGCCGAGGCGGACCAGCTCGTTGACGAACATCCAGCGCGACTCGAAGACGTTCTCGGTGATCATCGCGGTGCCCTCGGCGACGGTGTTCAGGCCGAGGAACAGCGGCTGGAAGTCGGTCGCGAAGCCCGGGTAGGGCAGCGTCACGACGTCGACCGCCTTGGGCCGCGACTCCATGACGACGCGGAAGCCGCCCTCACCGGGGGTGATGACCGCGCCGGCCTGCACCAGCTTGTCCAGCGGCATCTCGAGGTGCTCGACCCGGCCGCCGCGCACGAAGACGTCGCCGCGGGTCATCGTCGCCGCGACCGCCCAGGTCCCGGCCACGATCCGGTCGGCGACGGTCTCGTGCTCCACCGGGGACAGCGACTCCACGCCCTCGACCTCCAGCGTCGAGGTGCCCACGCCGCTGATCCGCGCGCCCATTGCGGTGAGCATCTGGCACAGGTCGACGATCTCGGGCTCGCGCGCGGCGTTGTCGATGACCGTCGTCCCCTCGGCGAGGGCCGCCGCCATGAGCAGGTTCTCGGTCGCACCGACGCTCGGGAAGTCCAGCCAGACCTGCGCCCCCCGCAGCCGGGGGGCGCTGGCGATCAGGTAGCCGTGCTCGCTCTCGACGGTCGCGCCGAGCTTGACCAGCCCGGCGACGTGCATGTCGAGCCCGCGAGAGCCGATCGCGTCGCCGCCCGGCAGCGCCACCTTGGCCATGCCGCAACGCGCGACGAGCGGGCCCAGCACGGCGATCGACGCCCGGATCCGGCGGACCAGGTCGTAGTCGGCCTCGTGCCGCGGCGTGGCGGGCACGTCGATGACGACGGTGGCGTCGGCGCGCTCCACGGTGCAGCCCAGCCGGCGCAGCACCTCGGCCATGATCGTCACGTCGAGGATGTCCGGCACCGAGGTCAGCGTCGTACGCCCCTCGGCCAGCAAAGCGGCCGCCATCAGCTTGAGCACGCTGTTCTTCGCGCCGGTCACGGTGACCTCGCCCGCGAGTCGTGCGCCACCGGCGACGAGGAAGCGCTCCATCCGGCCAGTCTAGGGAGGCAACCCGGGGGCCCGGAGCTGCGTCTTCCCCGGCGTAGCACTCATGACGACAGGAGAACGACGTGGACGAGCAGGCGCGGGAGGACTTCCGCTCCTACGTCGCCGCCCGCTCGCCGGCCCTGATGCGCACCGCATACATGCTCTCGGGCAACCGCGCCGACGCCGAGGACCTGCTGCAGACGGCACTGGCCAAGACCTACCTGGCCTGGGACCGGATCCGGGAGCGGGATGCCGTCGACGGCTACGTCCGCCGGGTCATGGTCAACACCCAGACCTCCTGGTGGCGGCGGCGCAAGGTGGACGAGCACCCCACCGACGTCCTGCCGGAGCGGTCCGGCGGGCGCGACGCGGCCGCCGACTCCGACCTGCACGAAGCGCTCTGGACGGCGCTGTCAGCACTGCCCAAGCGGCAGCGGGCGATGGTCGTCCTGCGCTACTACGAGGACCTCTCCGAGGCCGAGACCGCCCAGGTGATGGGCGTCTCCGTCGGCACGGTCAAGTCCGCCACCTCCCGCGCGCTGGCCAAGCTGCGCGACACCTCCGGCCTGCGGGACGACCCCCGCACGGCCCTTCCCACCGGAGCCTCGGCATGACCCCCATCGACGACGAGCTGCGGGCCGCCCTGCACGGGCGGGCGCAGTCCCTCGCCCCCGCACCCGACCCGCTGGCCGGCATCGAACGCCGCGCCAAGCGGATCCAGCGCAACCGGATCGGCGCGGCCGTGGCCGGCTCCGCGCTGGCCGTCGCCGCGATCGCGGTCGTGCTGCCGACGCTGCAGAGCGCCACCTCCACGACCGGGCCGCGGCCGCCGGCGGTCGCCAGCGCCGAGCCGACCCTGGTGCCGGCCCCCGTGTCGTACGCCCTCGACCCGAACGACCCGTGGGAGTTCCGTGGTGAGCCGGTCGACGAGGGCACCCGCGCCACGATCCAGCGCGAGTACGCCACCCGCGTCCAGGGTGCCGAGGTCCTGGTCACCCCGCTGTTCGCCAAGGTCTACGAGCCGTCGCAGCAGCTGGAGGTCGTCTTCCTCGCCGAGGTGGACGGGTCCTTCCGCTGGGGCGTCGCGGTCTCGACGGAGTCCGGGCCGGACTTCCGCTGGGACGAGGAGCTGACCCCGCAGGCGGTCTCCCTGGCCGCTGCGCTGCCCGGCGACGAGGTCGCCCGGCTGCTCGTGGTCGCGTCGCCGGAGAGCTCGGCGGCGTTCTACGGCTTTAACGACGCGACTGAGTTCGACGACATGGCCAAGCTGGCGCCGGGCGTCAGCACCCGGGCGCTCGAGGGCGACCCGGCGACGGACCTCTACCGGGTGGACCTGCCGGACGGGCAGGTCATCCTCCCCGCACCGGACCCGGCCGAGGCTCCGCCGGAGTCCGAGACCCCGCCGGTCCCCGAGGTCCTCCCGGCCAACGCGCTGGACTGGTCCCGTCGCGGCGTCGTCGACCCCGAGCTCGAGGCACGGGCGGTCAGCGGCTTCGCTGCCGCCCGCGGCGCCGACGACAGCGCTGACGTCGGTCACACCGTCCTGTTCGCCGGTGACAACGACGCCGGACAGCGCTACCTGCTGCTGCAGGCCTGGCTCGACGAGGGACCGGCCTACTCCTTCGGCTGGATCGAGACCCCGGGCGAAGACCCCCAGCCGGTGCTGCAGCCGGTGCTGGCCGACGAGGAGCAGGTCGTCGCGATCCTGCTGACCGGCATCCCGGGGCGCAGCACCGATGAGCTCGTCGTGGTGCCGGCGCCGACGACCGGGGAGGTGCTCTACCGCGCGACGGCGGGTGAGCAGTACCGGCCGGTCAGCACACCAGGGCTCGACGGCGTCGCGCTGGTGGACCGCGCTCTCGGCGCGGACCAGGACGAGCTCTTGCTGCTCGACGGCGACGGCGACCTCGACAGCCCGCTCTTTGAAGGCCCTGTCGTCGACCTGCTGTGCGGTGTGAAGGAGTGCGGCTGAGCGGGCAGCCCTGTCCCCCGCACGGCCGTGAGCCGCACCCTCGCCTAGGGTGCGGCGCATGGCTGTCCACCTCACCCGCATCTACACCAAGACCGGCGACGACGGGACCACCGCGCTCGGCGACATGAGCCGGGTCAGCAAGACCGACCCGCGCGTGGAGGCCTACGCCGACGTCAACGAGGCCAACGCCGCGCTCGGCGTCGCCCTCGCGCTCGGGGGCCTCGACCCGGAGGTCGCTGCGCTGGTCAAGCAGGTGCAGAACGACCTGTTCGACGTCGGGGCCGACCTGTGCACCCCCGTCGTGCCGAACCCCGAGTGGGAGGCGATCCGGGTCACGCCGGACTACACCGCGCGGCTCGAGCAGGCCTGCGACCGGTGGAACGCCGACCTGAGCAAGCTCGACAGCTTCATCCTCCCCGGCGGAACCCCCGGCTCGGCGCTTCTCCAGGTCGCGCTCACGGTCGTCCGGCGCGCCGAGCGGCGCACCTGGGCGCTGCTCGAGGCGCACCCCGAGACCACGAACAAGGAGCCGGCGCTCTACCTCAACCGGCTCTCGGACCTGCTCTTCATCCTGTCCCGCGTCGCGAACCCCGACGGCGACGTGCTGTGGGTGCGGGGCGCCGGTCGCGCCGGGAGCTGACCGGGGCATGGGCGCCACCGACCTGCCGCACCTGCTGGTGCCCGATGCGGACGGGTGGGACGCCTGGCTGGACGAGCGCGGCGACAGCTCCCCCGGCGTGCTGCTGCAGATCGGCAAGAAGGGCTACACCCGTACGACGCTGACCTGGGCGCAGGCGGTCGAGGTGGGCCTGTGCTACGGATGGATCGACAGCCAGAGCGCCCGCCTGGACGAGGCCGCCTACCTCCAGCGGTTCACCCGCCGCGGACCCCGCAGCATCTGGTCGCTGGTCAACGTGCGCACCGTCGAGCGGCTCGAGCAGCAGGGCAGGTTGCGTCCGGCCGGGCTGGCTGCCGTCCAGGCGGCCCGCGCCGACGGCCGATGGGAGCGGGCCTACGCCGGATCGGCGGCCGCCGAGGTCCCGGCCGATCTGCAGGAGGCGTTGGCGCGGCTCCCTGCGGCACTGGCGGCCTTCACCGCGCTCGACCGCACCAACCGCTACGCCGTGATCTTCCGGGTCGGTCGGGTGCTACCGGCCAACCGACCACGCACCATCGACCGGCTGGTCGACCGGCTGGCCCAGGGATGGGTGCCGCACCCCTGAGCCGCCGACCGCTCGCTCAGCGCGGGAGGGTCGCCCCCGGGGGCGTCGCCTCGAGCCAGGCCAGGAAGCCGGTGGCCGTGGAGCGGGACATCGCCAGCTCGACCGGCCGCCCGCCGGAGCTGCACTCCATGACGACCGCGCCCTCGAGCAGCGCGCGGTGCTCGGCCCCGGACGGGTCGCGGCGGCGGAGCACCTCGAGGTCGCGCCGGGAGTAGCGCCGGCGCGGGCGGGGCGACAGGCTGAAGACGCGGTACCAGCGCAGCTCGTCGCCGACGAACTGGCCCACGCCGTGCCCCCAGCCGCGGCCGTGCCCAGGTCGCTTGAGCCGCAGCGACAGCTCGACGGTGCCGCCGGCACGCTGCAGCCCGACCCGGCGCGCCAGGCCGGCGACGACGACGAGCACGAGCACCGCCACCAGGAGCAGCAGGACCTTCGAGAGCGTCATCTCGGGGCGCGGCGGCGGGGCGCGGTCCGGGCGGCGGCGGGCTGCGGTCTAGGC
>JAJAYV010000250.1 GCA_026786045.1 Frankiaceae bacterium
GGGCATGCGCCCGTGAGCACGGTGCTGCCGGTCGTGGAGGGCGTCAGCCACCGGACGGTCCGCGTCGGGGGGCTCGACGTGCACGTCGCCGAGGCCGGCGCGGGGGAGCCGCTGGTGCTGCCCGGCGGGCGGCTACGACAAGGAGCAGCTCGCGACCGACCTGCTCGGCCTGCTCGACGCGCTCGAGCTGCCGCAGGTCGGCCTGGTCGGGCACGACTGGGGCGGCTGGACCGGCTTCCTGGCCTGCCTGCGGGCGCCGGAGCGCTTCCGGTCCTTCCTCGCGCTCGGCATCGTCCCGCCGTTCCAGCAGCCGTCCCTGGCCAAGGCGCTGCAGGGCTGGCGGCTGGCCTACCAGCTGCCGCTCGGCACGCCGCTGCTCGGCCCGGCGCTCATGGAGCGCACCAGCAAGGTGGTCGACGCTGTCGTGCGGCTCGGCAGCAGCCGCACCGTCGGCGATGTCAGCACCTATGCCGAGGTCCTGCGCGAGCCGGCGCGGGCGCGGGCGGCGTCGCAGCTCTACCGCACCTTCCTGCTCCACGAGAGCTGGCGCACGGGGAGCTACGCCGACGCGCGGCTGACCGCCCCGACGCTGCTCGTCAACGGCGCGGACGACCCGGTCGCGAGCCGCTCGCTCGTGGACGGCTGGCAGGGGCACGCCGACGAGATGAGCGTCGAGTTCCTCGAGGGCGTAGGTCACTTCGTGTCGGAGGAGGCGCCGGAGGTCGTCGCAGAGCGGGTGCGCACGCTGTTCGGCTAGTGCGCGTGGCTGCCCTCGCTGGCGGAGCGGCGCACCACGGTGACCGGGCAGGAGGCGTGCCGCACCAGGGAGTCGCTGGTCGAGCCGAGCAGGAGCCCGGTGAAGCCGCCGCGGCCGCGGCTGCCGATGACGAGGTGGTGGGCGACGTGCGAGGCGGTGAGCAGGGTCGGCGTGGTGTTGCCGTGCACGACCGCGGCGCGGACGTCCACCCCGGGCAGCGGGTGGGCGGCGAGCAGCGCGTCGAGCCGGCGCTCGGCCTCGGCCTGCCAGGCCGCCTCCGACAGCGGCTCGTCGCCCTGGGCGGCAGGTCCGTGCCCGTTGACGAAGTTCCAGACCGACAGCACGGTCAGCGGCTGCCCGAGCCCCTCGGCCAGCTCGCCGGCGAAGCGCAGCGCCTCAAGGGCTGGCGGCGAGTCGTCGACGGCGACGACGAGGGCTCCGGTGACGGAGTCGGGCAGATGGGGCTCGAGCATGAGCGGAGTCTGCCAGCCGGAGCGGCGGGCGCTCAGTCCAGACGACCGAGGTAGACCGTGTTGGTCGAGGTGCCGCCGGTGAGGTGGTTGGCGAACGGCACGACGTGCGCCGACGTCGTGGGGAAGGCCGATGCGAGCACCGCGCTGAAGCCTTGGTCCGGCGGGGCGTCGGACCACAGCGCGAAGACGCCGCGGGGGTGCAGGCGGTCGGCCACCCGGCCGAGGCCGGTGACGGTGTAGAAGCCGGCCGAACTGCTGTGCAGCAGGTGGTCCGGCGTGTGGTCAATGTCCACGACGATCGCCGAGAAGCGCTGCGGCGCAGCGGGTCCAAACGCTGCACCGGCGGCGACGAGCGCGAAGAAGTCGCCCTCGACGAGCCGGCAGCGAGGGTCGGCGGTCAGCGCCTCCGACAGCGGGAGCAGGCCGCGCTGCTGCCACCCGATGACGTCCGGCAGCGCCTCGACGACGTCGAGCGAGCGGACCCGCGGGTCGGCGAGCACGGCGCGGGCGGTGTAGCCGAGCCCGAGCCCGCCGACGAGCACGTCGAGCTCGTCGCCCGGCAGCGCGGCCAGCGCAAGCCGGGCCAGCTCCTCCTCGGCAACGGTGAACAGGCTCGACATGAGGAAGTCCTCGCCGAGCCGCACCTCGAACACGTCGACGTCGAGCACTGGCTCCCGACGGCGGCGCAGGCTGATCTCGCCCAGCTCGGTCGCCCGCCAGTCCAGCTCCTCGATGCGCCTGCTCATGGCCCGGACCCTCCCACGCCAGGTTCATCCGCTCTGCGGCGGTGATCTGGCGATCACTGGGTAGTAGCAGGCGAACGCGAACGCGAACGCGACAGGAGAGGAGGTGCACATGATCCCCGGCGGCATCATCGGCCTGATCCTCATCATCATCCTGCTCATCATCATCTTCTGAGCCCGCACGACCGAGAGCCCCGACGCGACGCGTCAGGGGCTCTCGTCGTGCTGTCCTGGGTCCCGGAGACGACACTGGCCGCCCTCGAGGAGGACGGCCAGGTCAGATGGGGTGTCGTCTTGCGTGGTCCTCAGCCGCACGTTTAGTGCCGATTCGTTCGCCTCGGCGTCCACCTCGACCACGGTCGTGGCAGCTGTACCGACGAGATGCACCACTTGAGGGAACGCCACCCCTAGGAAGTGGGACGATCATGTGCCGGACTGCGCCCCTGAGCGGGAAATCAAACCGGACGGGTCTTACGGGACAAGATCGCCAGCGGACCCGGGGCGACCTGCGGTGCTCCCGACAGACGTTCCTCATCTGGGACAGCCGCTGGTGACGTGTAACCCTGGCTCATCGCGACGCTGCGCGAGAACGATCCTCTGATCCACACGCGCGCGGAGAGGTGCGCTCGTTGCAACTCGTAACTGCTGCGGACCAACCAGACGAACAATGACAACCTCAGGCAGCGCTCCCGCGACCCTCGTTCGGAGGTTTCCATGACGACCCCGCAGCACCCCTCCGCCGGCACGGCAACCGCGATGCTCGTCGCGGCGTTCGCCTGCGCGGCGGCCGCCAGTGCTCTGCTGTGGTTCGGCTCCGCAGCGCTGCGCGGCGAGCGGATCGACCTGGAGTCGGTGCTCCCGCTCGTCGGGGATAGCGTCACCGGACCCGGGTCAGGGGGCTCGACCTCGAGCGGCACCGCCGGCCTGGTCCTGCTCGGGGTCGCCCTCGTCGCAGGCCTGCCGCTGCTCGCGCGGGGGGCCACCCGGCGCGCGGTCGGGACGGGCGCCACCCTCGCCATCACGGCCTTCGCCCTGGTGACCTTCACCCGCAACGGCATCTTCTACCTGCCGGCCGCCGGGCTGCTGTGGTTCGCCACGGGCCGCCCGGTGCCCGGTCGTCGCCCGCGGTCGCCCGTGCCGCCACCATCGCGGCCGAGAAGGTCCTGGCCGGTCAAATGACGATCCACGCCGACCGGGGCAGCAGCATGGCTTCCAAGCCCGTCGCGCTGCTGCTGGCCGACCTTGGCGTGGTCAAGAGCCACAGCCGACCGCGGGTCAGCAACGACAACCCCTTCAGCGAGTCGCAGTTCAAGGTGCTGAAGTACTGCCCCAGCTTCCCCGGCAGCTTCGCCACTATCGAAGACGCCGGGCGTTCTGCGCCCAGTTCTTCGACGCCTACAACTCCCACCACCGTCACGCCGGCCTGGGCCCGCTCACCCCTGCCGTCGTCCACGCCGGCCAGGCCGAGACCGTCCGCGCCCAGCGCGCTCGTCCTGGACGCCGCGCGCGCCCGACACCGCAACCGGTTCGCCGCCCGCCGCAACCACCACGCCTGCCCGAACCCGCCTGGGTCATTCGACCAGCAGCGACAGAGGGCGCCGCTCGGAAATAGCCGAGATCAACTGCCCCGAACAGGTTGACAGGTTCCGCAAGCCACATTCTCCCTGCACAGCAGGGCATCCGCGGTCTACGACATGCCAAATGACGCCACTCCAACGGTGGATCCAGGCTTAGCTCCACCCGTTGCAGAGGGCCGTCGACATGGGATCCCAGGCCGGCGGCCCTTCGCGTTACGGCAGACCGGGTGGCCCACGGCGGCGGCGGGTCGCCCTCAGAGGGGGTCGAGGATGCGGCGCAGGAACTGCTGGGTGCGCTCGTGCCGGGGGTGCGCCAGGACCTGCCCGGGCGGCCCGGACTCCAGGACCACACCGCCGTCGAGGAAGAGCACCTGGTCGGCGACCTGCTGCGCGAAGCGGATCTCGTGGGTGACGACGACCATCGTCCAGCCCTCGGAGGCGAGCTGCTTGAGGACCTGAAGCACCTCGCCGACCAGCTCCGGGTCGAGTGAGGACGTCGGCTCGTCGAAGAGCATGAGGCGGGGCCGGATCGCGAGCGCGCGGGCGATGCCAACGCGCTGCTGCTGGCCGCCGGAGAGCTCGAAGGGGTGCTGGTCGGCCTTGTCGGCGAGCCCGACCTGGGCCAGCAGCACGCGCGCCTCGGCCTCGACCTCGGCCCGCGGCCGCTTCTGCACGAGCTCCGGTCCGGCCGTGACGTTGCGCAGCACGCTCATGTGCGGGAACAGGTGGTGGCCCTGGAAGACCATCCCGCTCTGCGCTCGAAGCCGGGCCAGCCGCCGCGCGTCGGGGTGGGCCGCGTAGTCGACCGTCACCTCGCCGACGCGCACCACCCCCGACTCCGGGACCTCGAGGGCGTTCAGTGCGCGCAGGGCGGTCGTCTTGCCCGAGCCGGAGGGCCCGATGAGCACGGTCACCGAGCCGGGCTGCACGTCGAGGTCGACGCCGCGCAGGACGTGGTTCGTGCCGAAGCTCTTGTGCAGCCCGCGCACGCTCAGCAGTGGGGCTCCCGCCGGGTCGGTGCTCACGCCGCGACGTACCGGTCGAAGCGCCGCTCGAGCGCAGCCTGGGAGAACGACAGGACCAGACACACGACCCAGTAGTACCCGGCGGCGACCGTGTAGAGCGTGAAGAACTCGAACGTCGGCGCCGCGAGCTCCTGGGCCTTGCGCAGCAGCTCGGTCACGAGGATGGTCGAGGCCAGTGAGGTGTTCTTCACCAGGGAGATCAGGGTGTTGGACAGCGGCGGCACCGCCACCCGGGTGGCCTGCGGGAGCACCACGCGGCGCAGCGTCGTGGTGTAGCCCATGCCGACGGTGGAGGCCGCCTCCCACTGGCCGCGCGGGACGGCGAGGATCGCGGCGCGGATCACCTCCGAGGCGTAACCGCCGACGTTGAGGGTGAAGGCGATGACGGCGCTCGGGAAGGGGTCGATCGTCACCCCCAGCGACGGCAGCCCGTAGAAGATGATGAACAGCTGCAGCAGCAGCGGCGTACCGCGCACGAGCGAGACGTACGTCCGCGCGGTCACCGCCAGCGTGCGGACCCCCGACAGTCGCATGAGGGCCAGCAGCAGCGCCAGCGCGACACCGAGTACGAAGCTGATGGCGGTGAGGGGGATCGTCCCCAGGACCAGGCCCTGCAGGAGCGGCCCAACCGCGTCGCCGACCAGCTCACCGGTGCCGGTGGGCATCAGCGCGAAACGTCCTGACCGAACCACTTCTGCGAGATCGCGGTGAGGGTGCCGTCAGCCCGCAGACTGGCGAGGGCGGTGTCGACCGCCGCCGCCAACCCGGAGTCCTTGCGGAAGGCCAGCGCCTGCTCGGTGCGGTCCTCGGTCTTCGCGGAGATCTTCACGGTGGTGTCGCCGGTGGTCTTGAGGTAGTCGAGGACCGCCAGGTCGTCGTTGATCGTGACGTCGACCCGGCCTTGCTTGAGCAGGGTGATGGCCTGCGTGAAGCCTTCCACCGCCTCGATCTCGGCACCTGCGGCGGTCGCGGTCTGCGCGAAGTTGCTGGTGACTGACTGGGCGGAGGTCTTGCCCTCGACGTCGGCGAGCGCGCTCACCGAGGAGTCGTCGGCGCGCGTCACGACGACACCAGTGGAGACGGTGTACGGGGTGGAGAAGTCGTACTTGGCCGTCCGCTCCTCAGTGATGCTGACCTGGTTGGCCACCACGTCGAAGCGCTCGGCCTCCAGGCCAGCAAAGATCGCGTCGAACGGCGTCTCGGAGAACTCCGCCTCCACGCCGAGCTCCTTCGCGACGGCCTGGACGACCTCCACGTCGTAGCCGGTCAGCTCGTTGGTCTTCGGGTCGTGGAAGGTGTAGGGCGAGTAGGTGCCCTCGGTGCCGACCTTCAGAACCCCGTCGGCCTTGAGCTGGGCCAGCGGGTCGCCAGTATCGGACGTCTGCTCCGACGAGCCGCCGCCGCAGGCAGCGAGGGTCAGGGCGGCGAGTGCGGCGACAACGGCGGTACGGGTGCGCATGTGCGGGTCCTCTGCAGTGGCTGTCGCAGGCACGCCGCCCACGTCTCCTGCGCAACGCCCCGGTCCCGGGCCGCAGTCCAATGCCGCGACGTGGTGATCGTCACGCGCACCCCGGCCGTCGTGGTCGGCCACCCGGACCGGGCCATCGCCGGCACCGTCACCTGAGCACCGGGCGAGCATGAGCGCGAGCAGACCAGATGCCTCGTAC
>JAJAYV010000251.1 GCA_026786045.1 Frankiaceae bacterium
CAGCTGCGCGGCGTCGAGCGCATCCAGGACGTTCATGAGTGACTTCGCTTCCTCGTGCGGTTCCAGCGCGCGGGCGCGGCGGAACCGGGTTCGTACGTGCGGGACGTCCGGCGGCCCCCACAGGGGGCGGCAGCAGCGCTCTACTCTGCCACAACCTCCGGTGGGCCGGCCGCCAGCAGGTCGGGTCGGCGCTCGGCCGTACGCGCCTGCGCCTGCTCCCGGCGCCAGGCCGCGATGCGGGCGTGGTCGCCGGACTGCAGCACCGCCGGCACGTCGAGCCCGCGCCAGACCGGCGGGCGGGTGTAGACCGGCCCCTCGAGCAGGTCCTCCATCGCCCCCGGGGCAAAGGAGTCGTCGGCGTGGGAGGCGGCGTTGCCGAGCACGCCGGGCAGCAGCCGGGCCACCGCCTCGACCAGTACCAGCACCGCCACCTCTCCCCCGGCCAGCACGTAGTCGCCGAGGGAGACCTCGACCACCCGCAGCCGGGTCGCAGCGTCCTCGAGCACCCGGCTGTCGATCCCCTCGTAGCGCCCGCAGGCGAAGACCAGCCACGGCTCGGCCGCCAGCTCGACGGCCATCGCCTGGGTGAAGGGCCGCCCGCTCGGCGTCGGGACCAGCAGCAGCGGCGCGTCGGACGGACCGCCCGCCTCCAGGACGGCGTCGAGCGCGGCGCCCCACGGCTCGGGCTTCATGACCATGCCGGGACCGCCGCCGTACGGGCTGTCGTCGACGGTGCGGTGGACGTCGGAGGTCCAGCTGCGCAGGTCGTGGGTGCGGACCTCGAGCAGGCCGCGCTCCTGCGCCTTGCCCATGAGCGAGACGCCCAGCGGGGCGAGGTACTCGGGGAAGATCGTGACGACGTCGACGAGCACGTCAGGCGCCGTCGGACTCGGCAGCGCCGTCGGGGTCAGAGGTCTTCGGGTCCTCGGGCTCGGGCGCCTCGTCGGTGAGGTCGAGCAGCCCGTCGGGCGGCGCGACCTCGAGCCGGCGGGCGGCGACGTCCACGACCGGCACCATCGCCTTGACGAACGGGACGAGCACCTCCGCGCCGTTGTCGGCCCGTCGTACGACGAGCACGTCGCCGTGCGGCAGGTGCAGGACGTCGACGACCTCGCCGAGCGGGTCGCCGCCGACGAGCACCGCAGCCATGCCGCGCAGCACGTGGTCGTGGAACTCGTCCTCGTCCTCGGGCGGCGGCAGGGTGCGCGCGTCGACCTGCAGCAGCGTCTCGCGCAGCTGCTCGGCGTCGTTGCGGTCGGCGACGCCGGCGAAGGCGACCATCAGCCGGCCGTTCTGCCAGCGGACGCCCTCGACGGTCAGCGGCCCACGGTTGACGGGGTCGGTGAGCAGCACGGCCCCGACGGCGAAGCGGGTGTCGGGGTCGTCGGTGCGGACCTGCACCGTCACCTCGCCCTTGATGCCCTGCGGCTTGCCGATTCGTCCGACGACGAGCAGGTCCGGCTCCCCCGCCTGCTCGGCGACGGGCTCCGGACCGGGCGCGACCCCGGCTCCGGTGGCGGGAGCCGGGGTCGGAGCGGTCCGGCGACGCGATCCGGCGACGCGAGCCATGCGGCTAGCGGACCTCGTCGGTGTCGACGACGTCCACGCGCACGCCCTTGCCGCCGAGGGCGGTCATGACGGTACGCAGGGCCTTGGCGGTGCGGCCGTTGCGGCCGATGACCTTGCCGAGGTCCTCGGGGTTGACGCGCACCTCGAGGGTGCGGCCGCGACGACCGGTGACCATCTCGACGTCGACGTCGTCGGGGTTGTCGACGATGCCCTTGACCAGGTGCTCGAGGGCGTTCTCGAGCACGGGCTAGGCCTTGTCGTCCGAGGCAGGGGCCTCAGCAGCGTCGGCGTCGGGGGCCTGGGCGGCCGGAGCATCAGCAGCGACCTCGGCGGCGGGCGCCTCAGGAGCAGCGGCCTCGGCGGCCTTGGCATCGGCGGCGGGCGCCTCAGCAGCAGCGGCCTCGGCTACAGGCGCGTCGGCAGCGGGAGCCGCGGCGTCCCCGGCCTTGGCCTTGGGGGCGGCCTTCTTCTTCGGCGTGGTGGCGGCGCCACCGGACTCCGCGCTCTCGCGCGCAGCGGCCTCGAAGATGGCCTTCTTGTCGGCCTTCGGCTCGGCCACGAGCATGGGCGGCGGGGCCGGCAGGCCCTTGTACTTCTGCCAGTCGCCGGTGACCTTGAGGATCGCGGCCACGGGCTCGGTCGGCTGCGCACCGACGCCCAGCCAGTAGGCGGCGCGGTCGGCGTCGACCTCGATGAAGGAGGGGTTCTCCTTGGGGTGGTACTTGCCGATCGTCTCGATGACGCGGCCCTCGCGCTTGGTGCGCGCGTCGGCGACGACGATGCGGTAGTACGGGGCGCGCATCTTGCCGAGGCGCATGAGCTTGATCTTGACTGCCACGGGTGTGGTACTCCGGAAGGTGAGTGGGGTGGCCCCCGGCGCTGCGCGTGGGGGTGCGCGGCCGAGGACGGTCTGCGGGCACGCCGACGACGGGTAGAGGGCCGTCGTGCAGCGGGAACTCCCGGACAGTGTGCCAGACCGCGGGCCCGCGGCGCTGCGGAGGGTGCGTCCGGTGAGATCGGCCACAGCCGGCGGTTACCGGTCGGTAGCGGCCGGACACTTTGGCGGTGACCGCCGTCCTCCACCAGCAGACGCCGGTCCCGCCGTCGCTGTGGCGCGCGCCCGGGCTGGGCGCGCTGTTCACCGCCTCCACCACGGCCCGGCTGGCCAACGAGGCCGCGCGGGTTGCCATGGTGCTGCTCGTCCTGGACCGGACCGGCTCCCCCGCCCTGGCCGGCACCGTCGTCGGGGCCCTGGCCCTCCCGGCGCTGGTCACCGGCCCGGTCCTCGGTGCCTGGCTCGACCGCACCGACCACCGCCGCTGGGTCTTCGTCGCCAACCAGGTCCTGCTGCTCGGCGTCCTGCTCGCGCTGCTGGCCGTCACCGGCACGGCACCGTCGTACGTCGTCGTGCTGCTCAGCCTGCTGGCCGGCGTGACGGCGCCGGTGCTCACCGGCGGCTTCACCGGGCTGATCCCGCCGCTGGTGCCCGCGCCGCACCTGCGCCGCGCCTAGGGCGCGGAGGCCACCAGCTACAACCTGGCCGGCGTCGTCGGGCCGGCGCTCGCCGGCGCGCTGGCCGCCGCGACCTCCCCCGACGTCGCCGTCGCCACGACGGCGGGGCTGTCGGCGCTGGCGCTGGCTGCGGTGCTACGCG
>JAJAYV010000252.1 GCA_026786045.1 Frankiaceae bacterium
GCCGCCCGGCTTGACCAGCAGGACGGTCATGAGGATGGCGAGGGCGGCCAGCGTCTGGAGCTCCTGGCCGACGTAGCCCTGCACGTAGACGGTCGTGAGGCCGAGGACCAGACCGCCGACGACGGCGCCGAGGAAGCTGTCCAGCCCGCCGAGCACCGCGGCGACGAAGCCGAAGACCACGACACCGTCCATGAAGGCCGGGCTGATGAAGCCGCCGCCGGCGATGAGGATGCCGGCCAGCGAGCCGAACATGCCGGCCAGCGCCCAGCCGAGGGTGAGCATCCGGCCGACGCGCACACCCAGCAGGCGGGCGACCTCCTGGCCGAAGGCCGAGGCGCGCATCTGCAGGCCCAGGCTGGTGAAGCGGAACATCACCAGCAGCGAGGCCATCGCGATGAGGACCGCCACGATGTTGTAGATGTTGTTCGGCGTGATGTTGATGTTGGTGTCGCCGACCGTCAGGCCGCGCACGCTGAACGGCGCGGCGAAGCCCTCGAAGGTGTTGCCGAAGACCACCGAGGCCAGCGCGATGAGCCCGACGAAGATGCCGAGGGTCACGATGACGGCGTTGATCTCGGGACCGTTCTCGACCGGCCGGATGATGACCCGCTCGACGAACGCGCCGAGCAGGAAGCCGGAGACGAGCGCGACCGGCAGGGCCAGCCAGTACGACCCGCCGCGCTGGATGACCTCCAGCGCGATGTAGGTCGTGAACATGGCCTGCGCGCCCTGGCCGAAGTTGATGATGCGCGTCGCGCGGAAGATCAGCACCAGGCACAGCGCGAAGGCGGCATAGATGAAGCCGATCGTGATGCCGTTGAGCGTGAGGTTCAGGAACTGCTGCACGGTGCGGCTCCAGGTCGCTGGCGGGTCATGACGGAGGTTCCCCTTGGAGTGAGCACGGGCTAGAAGCCGAGGTAGGCGTGTCGCAGGCCCTCGTCGGCCGCCAGCGCCTTCGCGTCGTCGGTGGCGACGACCTTGCCGAGGTTGAGCACGACGCCGGTGTCGGCGATGCTGAGGGCCGACTTGGCGTTCTGCTCGACGAGCAGCACGGCCAGGCCGGTGCTGTCCACGAGGTCGCGGACCAGCGTGAAGATCTGGTTCACGACCAGCGGCGCGAGCCCCAGCGAGGGCTCGTCGAGCAGCAGGACCTTGGGCTTGGCGAGCAGCGCCCGGCCGACGACGAGCATCTGGCGCTCACCGCCGGACAGCGTGTGGGCGCTGCGCTTGCGGCGGCTGTCGAGCGGCGGGAACTGCTTGTAGACGCCCTCGATCTGCTCCTCGGCGTCGCTCTCCTTGCGGAACAGCCCGCCCAGCCGGAGGTTCTCCTCGATCGTGAGCTCGGCGATGACGCCGCGGCCCTCGGGCACGTGGGCCATGCCGAGCCGGACCATGTCCTCCACCGGCTTGCGGGTGATGTCGGTGCCGTCCAGCACCACGCTGCCGGCGCGGCTCTTCACCAGGCCGGACACGCTGCGCAGCAGGGAGGTCTTGCCGGCGCCGTTGGCCCCCAGCACGGCCGTGATCTTGGCCTTGGGGACGGAGATGCTCACGCCATCCAGGGCCTTGACGGGGCCGTAGGCGACGACGAGGTCGTTGATCTCGAGCACGTCACGCCTCCTTGTGCTGCTTGTCGGCAGCGTGGCGCTGCACGTCGGCTGCTGCGTCGATGTCGATGTTGCCGCCCTCGTCACCGAGGTAGGCGGCAAGGACGACCGGGTCGGTGCGGACCTGCGCGGGGGTGCCGTTGGCGATCACGCGACCGAAGTCAAGCACCGTGATCCTGTCGCAGACGCGCATGACGAGGTCCATGTGGTGCTCGACGAGCATCACGGCCATCCGGCCCGACAGGTGCCGGATCGTGTCGCCGAGCTCGTCCATCTCGTCAGAGCCGAGGCCCGCCGCGGGCTCGTCGAGCATGAGCAGGTCGGGCTCGTTGACCAGCGCCCGGGCGAGCGCGACGCGCTTCTGCACCGGGTACGGCAGCGCGCCGGGGTAGCGGCCGGCGACCTGGGCGGCGCCGAGGTCGGTGAGGATCGCCATGGCCCGGTCGCGCAGCGCGCGCTCGTCCTTGTCGCTGCCGGGCAGGCCGAGCGCCGCGGAGAAGAAGCCCGCCTTGGCGCGGCTGGTCGCGCCGGCCATGACGTTCTCCAGGACGGTCATGCCGGCGAACAGCCCGACGCCCTGCAGGGTGCGGGAGATGCCGAGACCGGCCAGCTTGTGCGGCTTGAGCCCCTCGAGGCGCTCCCCGCGCCAGCGCAGGACGCCCTCGTTGGGGTCGATGAAGCCGCAGACGACGTTGAACAGGGTCGTCTTGCCGGCGCCGTTGGGGCCGATGACCCCCAGCACCTCACCCGGGTCGACGAACAGCGACACGGAGTCCAGCGCCGTCAGGCCGCCGAAGCGGACCGTGACGCCGTCCACGTCGAAGCGTCCGGGGCCGCGACCGGCGCCGTCTGAGGCCGTCCCACCTGTGCGTGTCGACGTCGCTGCCGACGTCCCGTCCGGCTCGCCCTGCATGGTGCTCCCGTCGTCGCCGTGCTCGCGCTGTGGGCTGTGTCCACCTATGACGTGGCTCACGCATACAAGCGCAAGGTGTCCGCAAAGGCGAACTCCCCGGGGCACAGTCCGGCAACGACAGATCAGGGCCGGTGCACAACCGCCCAGCGCGAACCGTGACAAACAACCCGCCCGGTCCGCGCGTCGGCTGTGCCGCCGTCCATGCCGAGGCCGGGCGCAGGCGCCGGACGCTCCAGGTGGACCTCCACCCAGGAGTCGGTGAGCGAGGCGGCCAGGCCCTCCCCCCACTCCACGACGGTCACGGCGTCCTCGAGCGCGGCGTCGAGGTCGAGGTCGTCGAGGTCCAGGCGGGCGCCCGCCTCGCGCAGCCGGTACGCGTCGACGTGGACGAGCGGGACCGGCCCCCGGTGCGTCCGGGCCAGCACGAAGGTCGGGCTGGTGACCGCGCCCCGCACGCCGAGGGCCGCCCCGATCCCCTGCGTCAGCGAGGTCTTGCCGGCGCCGAGCGGCCCGGACAGCACGACGAGGTCACCGGCGCGCAGGTGCACGGCCAGCCGGGCGCCCAGGGCCCGGGTCGCCGCCAGGTCCGCGAGCTCCTGCGGCACCGGCACCGACAGCTCGCCGGGAACGACGTCGACCGCACCGAGCGCCGCCCACCCGTCGTCGCCCGCCCCCGCCGCCCCCCCGGGGGGCGCGGCGCCCGGCGCGGCGCGGGCCCCGGCGGGCGGCGCCGGGCCCGGGCCCCCGCCGGGCC